>CAJQNP010000163.1 GCA_905479705.1 uncultured Gammaproteobacteria bacterium | reverse complement strand
TGTAGATGCCAACCAAAACACCCCTGCCAACACCGCGCCCGGTGATGAGTCGCGCCAGGCGATCTGACCGTTGATCGAGTTCCCGGTAACTGACCGTTGTCCCTGCCAGTGAAATAGCCGTGCGCCCGGGATTCAGTTCGCTCTGTTGCCGGAACAGGTCGATCACCGTCCCCTTGGCAGCAAGCAGCTTCCGGGCGTGATTGAAATCGACAACATAACGCCTGCGTTCTTCAGCACTCGTCAGGTCTACTGTCCCGATCTGCTGATCGGGATCGGCCAGGCAGGCATCCAGCATACGCAGAAAATGCTGCATGGCATGCTGACGCAGCTCGCTGGGAAAGGTCGTGCAATTGAAGTCGAAACAGGCAACCAGACTGCCGCTGCCACCAAAATCATGCACTTGAAGGCGCAAATCATGTTCCGGATCACCGTAGCCGGTGTGTACCCATTGCGGTTGCATGGGAGTGCCGTTGAAAGATTCAAATGATGCATGAATATAGTTCAGTACGACATTGAACAGGCGCATGACATTCGGGCTGCTGGCCCCCGGCACAACGTTACGCAAGTAGGCCTGGGTCTCGGTTCCTGCTTTTCCAAGCAGGGAGCGAAACGTCTCTTCCTCCTGCAGTTCGACACGCAGCGGGAACAGTTCTATGAACAGTCCGACTGTTTCCCTGAATGCCAGCGAGGAACGATTATGCGCCGGCGTCCCGATGACCTGGGTTGTGTGACCACCGACCCGGTAGAGGTAGGCAAACAACACTGTAGCGAACAGGTTGAACAGCGTCATATCCAGGCTTAGCATGCGGATTCCGGGTGTCTCGGCAAGCTTTCGCAACGCTTGCGAACGCCCCTGGCCAAGCGGACACACCAGGCGCTCGGTGCGATTCCCGCGCACCGCTGGATTCCGGCCATACAAATTCACATGCGGTGTCGGGCGCGCAGCAAGCTCATCCCAGTAAGCCACGGCATTCGTGTAGACCGGGGTACCGCGCTGTTTGCGTTCATGGGCGAGATAATCGGCATACGCAGGTATGGATTCCTCGTCCTCCTGCAGACCTCCTGCCAGAAGCCTGGCGTATAACCGTGCAAGTTCTCGGTAGATCAGCGACGTCGACCAGGCGTCAGTCGTCAGGTGGTGCTGGTTGAGATACCAGACGAAGCTTGCCGGACCCGTTTTAATCAAGGCGGAGTCAAAACAGCAAACAGCCAGGTCGAATTCCTGTTGGCTGCGCTGCAGAATCCATTTCTCCACTGCAGCTGCAACATCCGGCTCGTCGGCAAGATCGACCAGTTGCATACGGTAGCTCATGCGGGGCTGAACATGCTGTATCGGCACGCCCGCCTGTTCTGCGAATACTGTGCGCATTGCATCACAGCGGTCGATCAGGGCCTGAAACGCAGACTGGAAGACTTCGACCTCGATATCGCCTTGCAGGTCGAAGCGTAACGCCATGTTGTAAAGCGGGACCCCGGGGTTGAGTTGCTGACCAGTCCAGATCATCAACTGACTGCGGCTGAGATTCGACTGCACACCTGCACTTGTCAGCTTCGATGTGACTGTGTTCGGTTCTGTCCCACTGTCGGCGCTGCCCCCTGTGGCTTGCGGATTCATCAGTTCATACACCCCTCGAGATAGAGGCTGATCGCTTCAATGTTCATGAAGTGTTCGATGGTGACATCTTCCGGCGGTATCTTGATCGAGTACTGCTGTTCCAGATGGGTAACGAGGCGCATGACACCAAGCGAGTCCACCAGGCCACTCAATAACAGGTCATCCTTCTCGCTGATATCCTTTCCACTGAGGAGTTCGCTGACCACGTAGTCTTTTATCGCTGCTTTCACAACATTGCCTCCGCGCGCTGTCTTTCAATGGCATGTCCCCGCAGTACACGCCTGTCAATCTTGCCGGAGGTCGTCCGTGGAAACGATTCCCGCAACCATATCGACTCCGGCACCGCGTACCAGGGCAGTTGCTGTGCACAATGCTGGCGTAACTCGTCGGTGATCCCGTCTTGTCGGTTTTTCAGGATAACGGCCGCCTGTATGGTTTCACTGTCTTCGCTGCCTGCCACAACATAGGCTGCAGCTTCTTCCACCTGCTCGTGAGCCGCCAGTACGGACTCTACCTCATCCAGCTCGATGCGATAGCCGCGGATCTTGACCTGGCGATCCTTGCGACCGAGGAACATCAAAATCCCGTCGCCCCTGTCCTGCACCAGGTCACCGGTGCGGTAAAAAATATCACTGGTCCCGCCAGCAGCCGGACGTCTGTAGAAAACCTGCTCGTTCAACTCCGGTTGCTGCCAGTAACCACGCATCATGGTGGGTGTGCGGACCAGCAGTTCACCGGATTCCCCGCAGGCCACCACCTGGTCCTTGTCATCAACCACCAGGCCTTCTGCATTTGGCCAGACCCGGCCGACGGGCAGAGGCATGTCGCTCTCCGGTTCATCGACAGGCACGTGGTAATAGGTGCACTGGTTTACTTCCGCCGGACCGTAGACGTTGCTGAAACGGGCCCTTGGCCACAGCCGTCTGAGGGCATGCAAATGTTTGGGAGGAAAAGGCTCCCCGCCGAACAGCACCCAGCGCAGGGTGCCCAGGTCGTGCTCCTCTACCAGGCCACGCAACAAAAGCTGTATCAATGCGAATGGAACCGAGTACCAGATAGTCAGGCGTTCTTTCTCCATCAGTGTGGAAAGACTTGCAGGCAGTTTGGTGTAGGCCTCCGGTATGATTACGGTGCATGCCCCGCGCAGCGGCCCCGAAAAATAATCCAGTGTGGACATGTCGAAATGCAGCGGCGAATGGTTGCTGAGCCTGTCCTCATGGGTAATTCCATAGGTCTCTGCTGCCATGCGCGCATAGCTGAGGCCGCTCGCATGGGTATGCATGATCCCTTTGGGTATACCGGTGGAACCCGACGTATACATGATGTACGCCAGGTCCTGTTCCACTACCCCGGAATCCGGCGCCCTGTCTCCCGGTGCCGCCTCGAGACAGTCCCAATCCAGACTCCGGATACCCGGTTGATCGATCACATCGAGACCTATGACACATTCCAGCGGTGTCCCGGCGCCGAGGAGATCCAGTATGTCCTGCTGCTTCTGTACATGGCTAATCAGGCAACGAATGCCGCAATGCTGAATGGTCTTGCGCAAACGTGAAGCCGGTGCCGCGGGGTCCAGGGGCACATAGGCTGCACCGGCTTTCATGATGCCGTAGACAGCCACCGGCGATTCCAGGGATTTATGCAGGAATATTCCAACCCGATCGCCTTGCTTGATGCCCGCGTCGGCCAGCACCCACGCCAGTTTGTTAGCACGCTCTACCAGTTCGGCGTAACTCAGGGTGGTATCAAGAAAGCGGAACGCGGGGCGGTCTGCATAACGTTCGGCAGATCTGTCGATGGCCTGGTGTAATATGAAACTCAACTTACTGCCCGAGTAGCCTGGCAACGATGTTGCGTTGTATGTCGGAGGTGCCTCCATATATCACGCCGCCGAGGGCATCCCGCACATCGCGTTCAATTTCGTATTCGCCCAGATAACCTCGTGCGCCATGTATGCGCATGGCGTCGATGCTGTTGGCAGCAAAGGCCTCGCCGAGATGTAACTTGGCCATGGCGGCTTCCAGGGTCGCCTGATCGCCTCGCTGCTTCAGCCACGCCAGCTTGTACAGCATCAGCCGGGAAGTCTCGAGTCGCAGCTTCATGTTGGCCAGGCGATTGGAAACCGACTGAAACCCGGTCAGGGGTTTGTCGAATTGCTCCCGCTGCCCTGCGTACTGCACGCACTCATCCAGCTGTCGCGCCATCGACCCTACATGACTCGAGAAAATGAAAGCCCTTTCCCAGTTCGCGGAATAGTTGAATATACTGAAACCCGCACCCTCGGCTCCAAGCCTGTTTTCCTCGGGGACGAAACAGTTCTCGAGCACAATGTCGCCCAGCGGGCTGGTACGCAGCCCCATCTTCTGCCGCGGCTGCGATGCCGTATAGCCCTCGAATCCACTTTCTACAATGAAAGCCGAGACGCCCCATTGCCTGGTATCCGGATTTGTGCTGGCAAAGACCAGGCTGATACCGGCGACTGGAGCCAGTCCGATGTAACTCTTACGCCCGTTGAGAAGGTAGCCGCCGGCAACCTTCTCCGCCCGGGTCTTCAGACTGAATGCGTCCGAGCCACTGTCGGGCTCGGTTATCGCATCGGCCGCCAGCAGTTCGCCGGAGCACAGGGGCGGCAGAAAGCGCTGTTTCAGTTGTTCACTACCGAACTTCAACAGCGGTTCCTGGACAGTCCATATCTGACCGTTGAGGCCAAGAGTCAGGGCATTGTCGCGGCAGCCGTAGCCAATACCCTCGAGCATGCGAATGGTGCTGACTACATCCAGGCCAGCGCCACCATATTCCTTCGGCATGTACCAGCCCAGCACGCCGAACTCGCTGCATTTGCTCCATAGCGCCATGTCGAAGATGGCGTTCTCATCACGCTGGCGGAGATCGTCGTTAAGGTGTTGCTGAGCAAATGAGACACTGGATGCGTAACTTGCTTCTTGTTCGTCGGTCCAGCCGAAGTCCATGTGGCGATATCCCTGATGCAGTCAAATGACCTGTTTCAGGTCAGTAACGGATTTCTCAACAGCTGTTTCGGTTTCCGCAGATGATTCCAGGAGAAACTGGTATGGATTCATGCAGTCGGACGAGATACTCTCAAGCTCTAGGACACTGCCGATACCAAATGCCGTTGCGTACTCCATGAACATATCCATACAGACCATGTCTTCGAGCGCCCAACCCGTGGAATCAAATACGGTTTCACGCTCTCTTGCGTTTAGATAGCTGGCCTGGTCTTTTACAAGGTTGTGTATATCCGGCCCTATCATCGCTGGATTCAGCTGCTGGCACTCTCCTTCCTTGAGTGCCTGATTTGCAAAATCCGGGCACACCAGGCTTTTCCGGATCAGCTCTTCAGGCAGTTCGATCTTGCCCGGGAAATCAGAGCCGATAGCGTTGACATGGATATGCGGCCTGAAGTTTCCATTTTCAAAAACAGGCCCCTCACCGATACCAACCGAGGTAGCGGTACAAACAATATCTACTTCATCAAGAAACTCCTGCGGTACCCCCGGAAATATCTCCAGGTCCTCCAGTTCCAGGCACGATACCCTTTTTTCAAAGGTTTTCATCGCTGCTGCATCTGTATCGTAAATACAGACTTCCTTGATTCGGAAAATACGGGAGAGTGCGTGGAGTTGTGTTACTGACTGCGCACCACAGCCAATAATGCCAAGCCTTGAGGAATCCGGAAGCGCCAGGATGCGGCTGGCAACCGCTGATGCAGCACCGGTACGCAGAGCCGTAATGAAGGTTGCATCCATTACACCCCGTAAATGACCATCGTGTACACCATACATGCTCAACGTAGAGAGGATGGTCGGCAAGTCGTGACGTTCAACGTTGCTGGGGTGATAGCCAACGACCTTGATATGCACACTGTCTCCCGCACGCATGCACGGCATCCACTCGATCAGCCCCATGTCCGGTGAATCGTACTGAAATCCATCGCGGGCGGGGACTGCGATCTTTTCGGGATCGAATGTGGCGAATGCCTCGGTTATCCGGGCGATTGTTTCATCCATCAAGGCATCAAGACCTACCCGATGAACGATATCGCGCACATCACTTGCTGTCAGAATTGTTGTTTGCATAATTTGTCCACCCACAATTTACCACGCCAATCAGGGCGCGCCTGACGTATAAAAACAAAACCGCAGGCCGCCCACCCTGTCAGTGAACCGGTATCCCGGTAACCGGGTGTCATTACCGCTTGCAGATACATCTCCGAAACTCATGATAGAAACGCCCGCTCAACGAACCAGAATGAGGAAATTGCGATCATCGCTACTGACCCGAGCCCCAGAATCTGAAACTGGTAGGCCCGCCAGT
>CAJQNP010000162.1 GCA_905479705.1 uncultured Gammaproteobacteria bacterium | reverse complement strand
CCCATGCCGAAGCGCATGCGCTGGGGCAATTCCGATATCGAGTTCGTGCGCCCGCTGCACTGGATACTGATCCTGTTTGGCGAGGAGCCTGTCAAGGCGACCATTCTCGGTGTCAGCAGCGGTGCACATTCACGCGGCCACCGCTTTCATCACAACGAGGCGATCAACATCCCGACCGCGTCCGCCTATGTCGAGACGCTCGAGCACGACGGCATGGTCGAGGTCGACATGGATAAACGCCGCGAGTCGATACGCACCCAGGTCAGCGAGGCCGGCACGGCCCTCGGTGGCAACAGCCTGATCGATGCCGACCTGCTTGACGAGGTCACCGCGCTGGTGGAATGGCCGGTGGCAATCAGCGGCAGCTACGATGCCGGTTTTCTCGAGGTCCCGCCCGAGGCGCTGATCTCCAGCATGCAGGACCACCAGAAATATTTCCCGGTGGTGGATGCGCAGGGCAAACTGCTGCCGCACTTCATTACCGTTGCCAACATCGCCAGCAAGGACCCCGACCAGATCCAGGCCGGTAACGAGCGCGTCATTCGTCCGCGCCTCGAGGACGCCGTGTTCTTCTGGAACCAGGACCGCAAGCAACCCCTGCACAGCCGCGCCACACAACTGGATAACATGACCTTCCAGAACAGGCTCGGCTCGCTGGGCGACAAGCAGGTTCGCGTGGCCGCACTGGCCACGCACATCGCCGGGTTACTCGGCTTTGCTGTCGAACCCGTGCAGCGTGCAGCGGCCCTTAGCAAGTGCGACCTGGTCACCAGCATGGTGTACGAATTTCCTGACCTGCAGGGCATCATGGGGCGCTACTACGCCACCCATGACGGCGAGGATGCACGCGTCGCTGCCGCCCTGGATGAACAGTACCAGCCACGCTTTGCCGGTGATGCCCTGCCGGCCTCGGACACCGGCCAGGCGCTGGCGATGGCCGAGCGACTCGACACGCTGGTCGGCATCTTTGCCATTGGCCAGAAACCCACGGGTGACAAGGATCCTTTCGGGCTGCGGCGTGCCGCCCTGGGTGTACTGCGCATCCTGATCGAGGCGCAGCGTGACCTGGACCTGCGCGCACTCATCGACACTGCCGCGAACAACTTTCCCGCGGAGCTGGATGCCGGCAGTGTCGGCGACGACCTGTTTAGTTACATGATGGAACGCCTGCGCGCCTGGTATAACGATGCAGGCTTCGACGTTCACGTGTTCGAGGCGGTGCTGGCACGCCAACCGCTGCGTCCCCTGGACTTTGAACAACGCATGCAAGCCGTCAAGGCATTCCGTGAACTCCCCGAATCCGGCAGCCTGGCCGCGGCCAACAAGCGCATACGCAACATCCTGCGCAAGGCCGACAGCGCCATACCAGCACGTTACGATGCCGGCCTGTTTCAGGAGAACGCGGAACGGGAACTCGCCAGTGCGCTGCAACAACTCGATGCGCAGACACGCGACCTGTTCGAGGCGCGTGATTACACCAACGCACTCTGCCAGCTGGCCGCACTGCAGGCCCCGGTCGATACCTTCTTTGATGACGTCATGGTGATGACAGAGGACACGGCACTGCGTGACAATCGGCTAGCCTTGCTGCAGTCGTTGTCGAACCTGTTCCTGCAGGTAGCCGATATCTCGCTGTTGCAGCACTGAGCAACTGGAAACATAACATACTGTATTATATAGTTAATATGTCAAACAAGGATTCCTACAAGGACATGCTCGCCGCGGTGCAGGCCTTCCACGACAAGCATGATTTCAAGAATACCGGGGGCGAGGAACTGGCCTACCGCGTCGCCCTGATGACCGAGGAACTGGGTGAAATATCTGCCTGTGTCACCAAGGGCAAAGCGGTCGAGGACCTTGCGGAGGAATGCGCCGACCTGATGATCCTGTTACTCGGCACCGCCATCGCGGCCAACTTCCGGCTTGATGATGCCTTCTGGGCAAAGATGGAAAAAATCACGCAACGCGAATCACGCATGATCAACGGCCGCATTCGGGTTTCGGAATTCAGGGACAGCTGATGCAGCTGATCATCCTCGACCGCGATGGTGTCATCAATGAAGACTCGGATGATTTCATCAAGTCGCCCGGCGAGTGGCAGCCGATACGCGGCAGCCTCGAGGCCATCGCCCGCCTGCACCGCGCCGGCTGGAAGGTCATTGTCGCAACCAACCAGTCAGGTATCGCACGCCAGCTGCTGGACCTGGACACGCTGGCACGTATTCACGAGACCATGCACCGCCGCGTCATCGAAAGCGGTGGCCTGATCGATGCGGTATTTTTCTGCCCGCACGGCCCGGATGACAACTGTGACTGCCGCAAGCCGAAACCAGGCCTGTTCCACGCTATTGCGGCTCGCCTGCGCACCGACCTGCAGGGTGTCCCGGCAATCGGCGATTCACTGCGCGACATCCAGGCTGCCGGCAGTGCCGGTGCCAGCCCGATCCTGGTCAAGACCGGCAAGGGCTTTGGCACCGCCAGCAACCCCGAACTGGATCACTCGGTGCCGGTCTACGATGACCTCTACAATGCCGTCGACGACCTGCTGGGTTCGACCGGCTGAGAACCGGGCAAACACACCATGACCACTACAGAGCAAACACCCTATATCGTTCTCTGGTTGCGTTCACTCGCCTTCTGGATCGTCTTTCCGGTCTCGCTGGTGATCTTTTCCAGTCTGTTGTTGCTGACCGTCTTTTTCAGTTTTCGAACACGCTGGCAACTGGTGCAACTGTGGGTGCACTTTATCCTCTGGTGGCTCAAGGTCACCTGCAAGCTGACACACGAGGTCCAGGGGACCGAGCACATCGGCGACTCGGCCGGTATCGTGTTCTCCAAGCACCAGTCGACCTGGGAAACCATCGCGCTGCAGGAAATCTTTCCGGCACAAGTGTGGGTCGCCAAGCGCGAGTTAATGTGGATCCCGTTTTTTGGCTGGGGCCTGGCGCTGATGAGGTGTATCCATATCAAGCGCGGTACCGGCAAGGCCGCGGTGAAGCAACTGGTCACCCAGGGCAAGGCGCGCCTCGACGAGGGCATCTGGGTGGTGATCTTTCCTGAAGGTACCCGCATACCCGCCGGCCAGCGTGGCCGTTACCGCATCGGTGGTGCGGTGCTTGCAGAGCATAGCGGCTACCCGATCATTCCCGTCGCTCACAATGCCGGTGAATACTGGCCACGGCGCAGCTTCATAAAACGACCCGGCGTCATCCAGGTGCGCATCGGTGCCCCGATTCAACCCCTGGGCAGAAGCGCGCAGCAAGTCCTTGAAGAGGCCTCGGGCTGGATCGAGGAGCGCATGAGCGAGATCACCACGCTGCAGTAGACAACACACAGCGGCGGCGGCGTGACCAATAGAATCGGCAGGAGTACCTTGAGAGCACGAAGGGATTGAGTGAACCGCAAGCGCTTCGGCAGACGATCCAGACCCCACCAATAAAACTAGCCTATACCCTATAATTAGGGTATAGGCTAAAATCGTATTATTGAAAATCAGGGGCTTACTGATTCGATGGTTCTACGCTATTGCGTAATCCCGCGTACCTAGATATCCAGGTTGGAGACCAGCAGCGCATTCTGCTCAATGAAATCGCGGCGTGGTTCGACCTGGTCACCCATCAGGGTGGTGAAGATATCATCAGACCCCACGGCATCTTCGATCTGCACCTGCAGCAGGCGGCGGTTCTCGGCATCCAGCGTGGTCTCCCAGAGCTGTTCCGGGTTCATCTCGCCCAGGCCCTTGTAACGCTGGATGTGCTGGCCACGCTTGGCCTCTTCCATCAACCAGGTCAGCGCCTGCCTGAATGACCCCACCTCGGCCTTACGCTCACCGCGCTGCACATAGGCACCCTCGCTGAGCAACCCATCGAGTTGCTGGCCGAGCGCTGTCATCTGCACATAATCGACGCTGTTGAAGAACTCGCTGCTAACCACCTGCTCAGACGCGACAATACCGTGGGTCCACTTGCCCACGGTTACCGTGAAGCCGCTGTCCTCTGCACCGGCCTCGAGCGAACACTCAAAGCGTTGGCCACTGACCATCTTCGCGTTGATGCGCGCCTGCAATTCCGTGAACCAGTCATTCACGCTGGTCATGTCCTGCAGGCTGTCGCCACCGAGTACCGGCATGTAAATCATGTTCTCCAGCACGACCGGATCATAGCGACGTGACAGGCGGCGAATGGACGCCATGACCGCCATGTAATCGTTGGCCAGCGACTCCAGTGCCGGACCACCCAGCGGCGGTGCATCCGGATTAACATACAGTTGCGCCTTGTCGATGGCACTGTTCAGCAACAGCGCATTCAGCGCGACGTCGTCCTTAACATATTGTTCTTGCTTACCTTTTTTAATCTTGTAGAGCGGTGGCTGGGCAATATAGACATAACCTCGCTCGATCAGCTCCGGCATCTGGCGATAGAAAAAGGTCAGCAACAGGGTGCGGATATGGGAGCCGTCCACGTCGGCGTCGGTCATGATGATGATGCGGTGATAACGCAGTTTGTCGACATTGAATTCTTCCCGGCCGATCCCGCAACCGAGCGCCGTGATCAGGGTACCGACCTCGGCGGAAGACAGCATCTTGTCAAAGCGCGCCTTCTCGACATTGAGGATCTTGCCCTTTAACGGCAGGATCGCCTGGGTGCGGCGATCACGCCCCTGCTTGGCAGAACCGCCGGCGGAATCACCCTCCACCAGGAACAGTTCGGACAGTGCCGGGTCGCGTTCCTGGCAATCCGCCAGTTTTCCGGGCAGGCCGGCAATATCCAGCGCACCCTTGCGGCGCGTCATTTCGCGCGCCTTGCGGGCCGCCTCGCGGGCCCGGGCCGCATCGATGATCTTGCTGGTGATGGCCTTGGACTCCGCCGGATTCTCCAGCAGGTAGGACTGGAACATCTCGCTCACGGTTGATTCGACAATGCCCTTGATCTCCGAGGACACCAGCTTGTCCTTGGTCTGTGATGAAAACTTGGGGTCCGGTACCTTCACCGACAGCACCGCGGTGAGTCCCTCGCGTGCGTCATCACCGGTGGCGGCCACCTTCGCCTTGCGCATGTGGCCCTCCTTTTCCATGTACTGGTTGAGCGTGCGCGTCAGTGCGCCGCGGAAACCCGCGAGGTGGGTGCCGCCATCGCGCTGTGGAATATTGTTGGTGAAGCAGAAGATGTTTTCCTGGTAGGAATCATTCCACTGCATGGCCAGTTCGACACCGACATCGTCCTTCACGGCGGACAGGTAGAACACCGTCGGGTGCAGCGGTGTCTTTTTCCGATTGAGGTGCTCGACAAACGCCTGGATACCCCCCTGATACTCAAAAATATCTTCTTTATCAGTACGTTCGTCAGTTAGACGGATACGCACACCGGAATTCAGAAAGGACAGTTCGCGCAGCCGTTTTGCCAGGATATCGTAATGATATTCGGTCTGGGTAAAGATCTCGGCACTGGGTTTGAAATGAATCTCGGTGCCGGTGCGATCGGTATCCGCGATCACCTGCAGCGGTGCAAGCGGTACACCCATGTTGTATTCCTGGGTGTGTGTCTTGCCCTCGCGGTTGATGGTCAGCATCAGCTTCTGGGAGAGCGCGTTGACCACCGAGACGCCGACACCGTGCAGGCCACCGGACACCTTGTAGGAGTTGTCATCGAACTTGCCGCCGGCATGCAGCACCGTCATGATCACCTCGGCCGCGGAGACCCCCTCTTCCGGATGCAGATCGACCGGGATGCCGCGGCCATCGTCGCTGACGGTGACCGAGTCGTCGCCGTGCAGGACAACACTGATCTCGTTGCAGTGGCCGGCTAGCGCCTCGTCGATGGAATTGTCCACGACCTCGAACACCATGTGGTGCAGCCCGGTGCCATCATCGGTGTCGCCGATGTACATGCCGGGGCGTTTACGCACTGCATCGAGCCCCTTGAGGACCTTGATGTTCGATGAGTCATAGGTGCTGTCTTCTGCCATAAAATGCCGTCCTGAATGCCGGTTGAATCGCCCGTACCCGTCATGGGTACACAAGAGCCGGATTATACCACTTCCTGTATCTCACCATGTTCCACGTGAAACCTTTTCATGCCCGGCCAATCCGGCAACGCGGCAGGCGTCTCGGCGATCGCCGAGACGAAGACCTGCATATCGAGCGCTCGCAGGGCATCCAGCACCCGCGCCTGGTGGTTAGCATCCAGTTCGCTGCCCAGGTCGTCCAGCAGGAAGGCACCCAGTGGGGCCGCCCGGTCCTGCTGGCATTTCACCTGGGCCAGCATAAATCCGACAATCGCGGCCTTTTGCTGTCCCCGTGAACAATGTGACTGCAGGGGCTGGCCATTTGCGATCAGCTGAAAATCTGCCCGGTGTGGACCACTGCGGGTATTGCCCAGTGACCGGTCGCTGTCGAGGCTGTGCTGCAACTGCGCTGCAAGATCACGTTCAACCGTCCAGCCACGCTGATACCCCAGCTGGACATCCAGTGATGGCAACAGGTGCGCCAGTTCCTGTTGCAGGCGCGGCACAAGGCCTTCGATATAGCGCAGGCGGATTGCGTGGATTTCGTTCCCCGCCTCCACCAGTTCACCATCCCATGAAGTTATCTGGTTGGCCGGCGCCTGTGCGCGCAGTGCAGCATTGCGCTGCCGCAGGGCCCGTGCATAGCGCTGCCAGATATCACGGTAGGTGTGTTCCACGTGAAACAGTGCCCAGTCGAGGGTCTGTCGCCGGTAGCGCGGTCCGCCACTGATAATATTGGCGGTGTCGCCACTGTGTACCTGTACCGGGAAACTGCCGGCCAGGTCCGAGAGTCGCCGCACCGCGGCTCCGTCCAGATGGACCTGCAGGCTACCGGTCTGTCGCTCGATCCCGATGGGGATCATGCGTCCCTGTTCATGCTGCAATCGACCCACCAGGCGAAAGGCGGACTGGCCTTCACGAATCGGCTGGTTGACGTGATGTGTTCGAAAGGAGCGCACCCGACCGAGGTAGTACACCGCCTCCATGAGACTGGTCTTGCCCGCGGCGTTCTCACCGGTGATCAGATTCAGCCCGGGTGAAAATTCCAGGCTCGCCCGGTGAATGTTTCGAAAGTCGTGAATGTCGAGCGACAGCAATCCCATGAGCGTGGTTTCAGCCGGGCCGAGGCAAGGGATCCAGTATCGCGGGCGACCCGAGCGCAGCAACGTTCAATGAACGTGCGGGTCGGTCGGCAACGAACCTGTTGTGTGGATTAACGGCCCCGGAAAGGAACAAGCAATCGACCGGTCACAGACGCATCGGCATGACGACGTAACGGCAATCGTCATTGCCGGGTCGGCGTACTAGCGCACTGCTGTTGGCATCGCCCAGCGAGATCTCGACCTCGTCCGTATCGATCACGTTAAGCACCTCCAGCAGGTAGGTCACGTTGAAGCCAATGACGATCGCATCGCCATCATAGTTCACATCCAGCTCTTCAACCGCCTCTTCCTGTTCTGGATTATGTGCTTGAATTTTAACGTTATTTTTTGATATATCAAGACGAATTCCGCGATATTTCTCGTTTGAAAGGATCGAGGTACGCGTCAATGCCTGGCGCAGCAAATCGCGATTG
>CAJQNP010000161.1 GCA_905479705.1 uncultured Gammaproteobacteria bacterium | reverse complement strand
TTGCCTACGAAATGGGGGTCACCGCCCGCGACCAGAAGATCGAGCTACCGATCCAGTGGACGGACGCCTGGGACAAGGACCACGAGACCGTCACCGGCAACCCGGTGTCGTTCCACGCCATGCGTGGACTCGCCGCGCATTCCAACGGCTTCCAGACCATCCGTGCACTGAGCATCCTGATGAGTATCCTCGGCACCATCGACCGCCCCGGCGGTTTCCGCCACAAGGCGCCCTTCCCGCGCCCGATCCCGCCCTGTGCCAAGCCGCCCAAGGGCCCCGGGAGCGTACAGCCGAACACCCCGCTGGACGGTATGCCGCTGGGATGGCCCGCCGAACCCGACGACCTGTTTGTCGACGACGACGGCGAACCGGTGCGTATCGACAAGGCCTTCTCGTGGGAATATCCGCTGGCCGTGCACGGCCTGATGCACAACGTCATCACCAATGCCTGGCGCGGCGATCCCTACCGCATCGATACGCTGTTGCTGTTCATGGCCAACATGGCGTGGAACTCCTCGATGAACACCGCCAAGGTGCGCGAGATGCTCGTCGACAAGGACAACAATGGCGACTACAAGATCCCCTTCCTGGTGGTGTGCGATGCCTACCAGTCCGAGACCGTTGCCTTTGCCGACCTGGTGCTGCCGGACACGAGCTACCTTGAACGTCACGACGTGATGTCGATGCTCGACCGCCCGATCTCGGAGTTCGAGGGCCCGGTGGATTCGGTGCGCATCCCGGTGCTGCCCCCCAAGGGCGACAGCAAACCCTTCCAGGAGGTGCTCATCGAACTGGGCAGCCGGCTGGGACTGCCGGCCTTCGTCACCGCGGAAGGCAAACGCAAGTTCCGCGACTACCCGGACTTCGTCGTCAATTACGAGACAGAGCCCGGCTCCGGCATCGGCTTCCTGGCCGGCTGGCGTGGCGAGGCCGGCGAAAAGTTCATGCGCGGCGCACCGAACCCGCGCCAGTGGGAGATGTATGAAAAGAACAATTGCTTCTACCAGCACGAACTGCCCCGTTCCTACCAGTACATGCGCAACTGGAACATGGGCTACCTGCAGTGGTCTCGCCACCATGGCCTGACGCGTTACGCCGAGCCGATCAACATCCACCTCTACTCCGAGGTGCTACAGAAGTTCCGCCTCTCCGCACAGGGCCGCTGGGACGGCAGGCAACCACCGCAACGCTTGCGCAAGCGCATCGAGACCCACTTCGATCCGCTGCCGTTCTATCACGAGACCCTGGAGTCACAACTGGTCGACACCCGGGAGTACCCGCTGAATGCAATTACCCAGCGCCCCATGGCGATGTACCACTCGTGGGATTCCCAGAATGCCTGGCTGCGCCAGATCCATACACACAACTACCTGTTCCTGAATCCTTCGCTGGGTCATGCCAACGGTTTTGATAACGATGACTGGGTCTGGGTGGAATCACCGCACGGCAAGGTGCGCTGCATGTGCCGCTTCTCCGAGGCGGTCGAGCCCGGCACCGTGTGGACCTGGAACGCCATCGGCAAGGCCGCCGGCAGCTGGGGCCTGACTCCCGATGCCAACGAGGCCAGCAAGGGCTTCCTGCTCAACCATGTCATCTCCGAGGAACTGCCGCCCTGCGAGGACGGCGAACACCTGTCGAATTCCGACCCGATCACGGGCCAGGCGGCGTGGTACGACGTGCGGGTGAAGGTCTACAGGGCCGACGACCAGCAACCGCAAGAGAGCTGGCCACAGTTCAAGTCGGTGCCGCTGGCGCCGGGCATGGAGAAACGCCGCGGCCGCTGGCAGAGCTACATCGCCGGCATGTTTGCAAAGAAAGGATAATGTCATGACCCAACTCGCCCTCGTCATCGATCTGAATGTCTGCGTCGGCTGCCATGCCTGCGTAACCAGCTGCAAGGAGTGGAACACCTCGGGCTGGGCCGGTCCCATGACAGACCAGCGACCCTATGGCAAGGATCCCAGCGGCACTTTCTTCAACCGCGTGCAGACCTTCGAGGTCGGCCAGTATCCGAACACCGAGACGGTGCATTTTCCCAAGAGTTGCCTGCACTGCGAGGAACCGCCCTGCGTCCCGGTCTGCCCGACCGGCGCCAGTTACAAGCGCGAGGAAGACGGCATCGTGCTGGTGGACTATGACAAGTGCATTGGCTGCAAGTACTGCTCCTGGGCGTGCCCCTACGGCGCGAGGGAGATCGATGAGAAACAGCGGGTGATGAAGAAGTGCACCCTGTGCGTTGACCGGATCTATGACGAGGGCCTGCCCGAGACCGAACGCAAGCCGGCCTGTGTACTCGCGTGCCCGACCAATGCCCGCCTGTTCGGTGATGTCCACGACCCCGATTCAAATGTCTCGGTCATGATCCGCGAGGAAGGCGGCTATCCGCTGATGCCGGAATGGGGCACCAAGCCGGCCAACCACTACCTGCCGCGGCGCAAGACACGGCTGCGCATTCATGAAGATGAACTGCTGCGCGCAGACAACCCGCTCAAGAAAGAGGGCCAGTTACCGGCACCACCCGGCGACATGCCGACCCTCGACGACATCACCAGCTGGTAGGCCGCCATGCATCCCGCACTTTCCGTTATCCTGCTCACCACCCTGATCGGCGTCGGCCAGGGCCTGTTCCTGGCCCTCTACACCGGCCAGGTCTACTCGGTTGCCAACCTGCTGGAACACCAGGACAGCCAGGGCTTTTATGCACTCGGTAGCGCCCTCGCCCTGGTCTTCCTGGTTGCCGGCCTGATCGCCTCGTTCTTTCACCTCGGCCATCCCGAACGCGCCTGGCGTTCCATCGCATGCTGGCGCACTTCATGGCTGTCCCGGGAAGTCATCGTGCTGCCGGTGGTCATGTTGCTGGTGTTTCTTTACGGCCTGCTGCATTACCTGGAGTGGACCACGCCACTGTTTACCGTGGCCGACACCCTGCCCGTCGATGCCACCCTGATCATCGGCGCACTCGCCACGCTGGCCACCTTTGCCCTGTTCATCTGCACGGGCATGATCTACGCCAGCATCCGCTTTCTGCAGGAATGGCACTGCGCACTGACCGTGATCAACTTCACCCTGCTGGGTGGTGCCTCCGGGTTCATGCTGGCAGCCGCCTTCTCGGCATTCACCGGTGTTCACCTGGTCGGCTTCTACGGGACATGGGCCGTGATCCTGACAGTCACCGCCATGTTCACGCGCGGTGCCTCGCTGCTGCGCAACCACCGCCTGCGACCCAAGTCGACCCTGCAGAGTGCCATCGGGGTGCGCCACACCACCATACGACAGATCGCGCAGGGCGCCATGGGCGGCTCGTTCAATACCCGGGAGTTCTTCCATCACTCGCCAGCGCACGTGGTCCGCATGGCCCGCATTGCCTTTCTGCTGCTGGTGTTTCCCGTCCCGGCGCTGTTGCTGGGTGCCGCCTGGGGCATGTCTTCGGAAGTCCTGCCGCTGCTGGCCTTCCTGGCGCAGTACGTCGGACTGCTCATTGAACGCTGGTATTTTTTCATCGAGGCACGCCACCCGCAGAACCTGTATTACCAGTCGATCGCCTGACCCTGGCTCCACGAGACCTGCCTCGATAACACACGAGATAACTGCACCGGCCGCGGTACGACCAGCGGTTGCCAGATAGCTGATTTCA
>CAJQNP010000160.1 GCA_905479705.1 uncultured Gammaproteobacteria bacterium | reverse complement strand
GTCCCGATCTCGACCAGCAGCGGCACACTCAGCGAGGCAGCACCCCGCATCAGTTCATTGACAGGCCCCCGGGCGGCCTCCACGTCGGTCTCCGCCACCTCGAAAACCAGCTCGTCATGCACCTGCATGATCATGCGGATATCCAGTCCCGTAGCGGTGGCCAGCCAGCCGTGCATGTCGATCATGGCGCGCTTGATGATATCCGCCGCCGTGCCCTGCATGGGTGCATTGATGGCGGTGCGCTCGGCTGCCGCACGCAGCTGGCCATTGCGCGCCTTGATATCCGGTAGATACAGGCGCCGCCCGAACACCGTCTCCACGTAGCCCTGTTCGCGCGCCTGTTCACGGGTGGCTTCCATGTAGTCATGCACACCCGGGTAGCGCGCGAAGTAGACATCGATGTATTCCTGCGCGGCCCCGCGCGCGATACCGAGCTGCTTGGCAAGACCAAAGGCAGACATACCGTAGATCAGGCCAAAGTTGATGGCCTTGGCGGAGCGACGCTGGTCACTGCTGACGGCCTCCGGCGCAACGCCGAACACCTCGGCCGCTGTTGCACGGTGGACATCCTCACCGGCGGAAAAGGCCTGTAACAGGCCAGCATCCGTCGACAGGTGGGCCATGATGCGCAGCTCGATCTGCGAGTAGTCGGCCGCGAGCAGCACCTTGCCGGGTGGCGCGATGAACGCCTGGCGAATGCGTCGACCCTCCTCGGTACGCACCGGGATGTTCTGCAGGTTGGGATCGGAGGACGACAGCCGGCCGGTGGCCGCGACCGCCTGGTGGTAGGAGGTATGCACGCGGCCGGTGCGCTCGCACACCTGCTGCGGCAGCTTGTCGGTATAGGTGGATTTCAGCTTGCTCAGGGAGCGGTGCTCCAGGATCAGGCGTGGCAGCGGGTAGTCCAGCGCCAGCTCCTGCAGCACCGATTCCGCGGTCGAGGGCGCGCCCTTGGGCGTCTTGGCCAGCACCGGCAGCTGCAGCTTGTCGAATAACAGCTGCTGGATCTGCTTCGGCGAACCCAGGTTGAACGGCTGGCCGGCCTCGCGGTGCGCCTCTTCCTCGATCTCGAGGATGCGTTGCGCCAGTTCACCACTCTGCCGGGCCAGCATGTCGGTATCGATTGCCACCCCGGTCTGCTCCATGTCGGAGAGCACGGTCACCAGCGGCATCTCGATATCGGTAAAGATCTTTTCCAGTGCCGGGGTTGCGCTCAACTGTGGCCACATGGCCTGGTGCAATTGCAGGGTAATGTCGGCATCCTCGGCGGCATAGGGTGCCGCCGTCTCTACCGGCACCTCGTTGAAGCCCAGTTGCTTTGCACCCTTGCCGGCGACATCGGCATACTTGATAGTGGTGTGCCCAAGGTACTTCAGCGCCACCGAATCCATGTCATGGCGCACCGCGGTGCTGGCCAGCACATAGGACTCCAGCATGCTGTCATAGGCCATTCCGTCAAGGACAATCCCGTGATTAGCCAGCACGTTACGGTCATATTTAATGTGATGACCAATTTTTAATAGTTCTCTATTTTCAAGCAGGGGCTTGAGCTGCGCCAGCACCGACTCGCGATCCAGCTGGTCGGGTGCACCGGGGTAGTCATGCGCCAGTGGCACATAGGCCGCCTCGTGGGCGTTCACGGCAAACGACACGCCGACGATGCGGGCCGCCATGTAATCGATGCTGGTGGTCTCGGTATCAAAGGCAAACACACCCGCCTGCTGCAGTCGGGCCAGCCAGTCATCCAGCTGCGCCTGGGTGAACACGGCCTGGTAGTCCGCGTCGGGCCCCCCCTCTGCGGAAGCAGGCTTGTCACCGGCATCACTGTCCAGCTCATCCAGCAGACGTATGAACTCGAGGTCGGTATAGAGCGTACGCAACTGCTCCTTGTCCGCCGCCTGTACCTGCAGGTCCGCTGGCACAGTTTCCAGCTCAAGATCGCAGCGAATGGTGGTCAGCTCTCGCGACAGCGGCAGCTGCTCGAGGTGCTCGCGCAGGCTTTCACCGACCTTGCCCTTGATGTCGCCGGCCTTGGCGATGAGGTTGTCGAGCGTGCCGTACGTGCCGAGCCACTTCGCTGCCGTCTTGGGGCCCACCTTGGGCACCCCGGGGATATTGTCCGAACTGTCGCCCATCAGCGCGAGGTAGTCGATGATCTGCCCCGGGGTGACGCCGAATTTTTCCGCGACCCCGGCCTCATCCAGCGAGGTCTGCGACATGGTATTGACCAGCGAGACATGCCTGTTCACCAGCTGTGCCATGTCCTTGTCCCCGGTGGAGATCACGGTATCGATACCCTGCTCGCCTGCCTGGCGGGCCAGCGTACCGATGACATCGTCCGCTTCCACGTCCGGGACCTGCAGCAGCGGCAGGCCCATGGCCCGCACGACGGCCAGCAAGGGTTCCACCTGGGCGGCCAGTTCCTCGGGCATCGAAGGCCGGTTCGCCTTGTACTCCGGGTACAGCGCGTGGCGAAAGGTCTTGCCGCGGGCGTCGAATACCACCGCCATGTGCTCCGGCCGGTACTCCCTGATCAGGCTGCGCAGCATGTTGGTGACGCCGTAAACGGCAC
>CAJQNP010000159.1 GCA_905479705.1 uncultured Gammaproteobacteria bacterium | reverse complement strand
GTTTGTTCGTACTATACAGCAGCTGTGTGCATGGCTGTATGCGAGAGCGGATGTAACGAGGCTATTGCCGAAATAGCGAGCGGCTCCGTGGTATTGTTTAACATGTTGTTCGCGCCTGCAAGGCGCTCCTACCCACTAGCTAACACCTGTAGGAGCGCCTTGCAGGCGCGATTTGGTTCAACCTCTGTCGCGGACGCGATCCGCTCCTACAGGGTCAAAATTTACTACGCTGCTATCGACTGGTGTAGCAGCGCCTTGCAGGCGCGATTTGGTTCAACCTCTGTCGCGGATTGCGATCCGCTCCTACAGGGTCAAAATTTACTACGCTGCTATCGACTGGGGTAGCAGCGCCTTGCGATGTACAGGGATGTACAAGTGCCGCGGGAGGCAGGAAGCCGGGAGCGGCCAGGCGCGAAGAACCAGTTAAATGCCGGTGGACTGGTGGTCTGGTCTCACAAGGTTCGAAGACTGCAACCGGCAAAGATGACTACCCCACAACCGCCAGGTCGTCATCCTCGTCGTCCTTCGGCTCCTCCTTCTCCATCAGGCTGAGGTTGGCTGCCGCGGCCTTCTTCTCGACCTTGTCGGTGTTCAGGCTCAGTGTCAGGCGCAGGTTGTTGGGCGAGTCGGCATTCTTCAAGGCCTCGTCGGTACTGATCTTGCCGGCCTCGACCAGCTTGAAGAGTGCGCGGTCAAAGGTCTGCATGCCGAGGCTTTCCGATTTCTGCATGACCTCCTTGATCTCGTGGACGTCACCGCGGCGAATCATGTCCTGCACCAGCGGGGTACCCAGCAGGATTTCCACGGCGGCGGCGCGCTTGCCGTCGACGGTCTTGATGAGACGCTGCGAGACGAAGGCGCGCAGGTTCAGTGACAGGTCGAGCAACAGCTGGTTGCGGCGGTCCTCGGGAAAGAAGTTGATGATACGGTCCAGTGCCTGGTTGGCGTTGTTGGCGTGCAGAGTTGATATGGCGAGGTGCCCGGTCTCGGCAAAGGCCAGCGCGTGCTCCATGGTGTCGCGGTCGCGGATCTCGCCGATCAGGATGACGTCCGGTGCCTGGCGCAGGGTGTTCTTCAGGGCATCCTCGTAGCTGTCGGTATCAACGCCGACCTCGCGCTGGTTGACGATGGATTTCTTGTGCGAATGGACAAACTCGACCGGGTCCTCGATGGTGATGATATGGCCGGCGCTGTTGCTGTTGCGGTGATCGATCAGCGAGGCCAGCGAGGTGGACTTGCCCGATCCGGTGGCGCCGACAAACAGCACCAGGCCGCGCTTTTCCATGATGACATCGGTGAGGATGGTCGGCAGTCCGAGCAGCTTCCAGTCGGGAATATCGGTCTTGATGTTACGGATCACCAGCGAGATGCTGTTGCGCTGGCGGAAGATATTGACCCGGAAACGGCCGATGCCTTCCTCGGAAATGGCCAGGTTCATCTCCGGCTTGTGCTCGAATTCAGCGGCCTGGTCGCCGTCCATGACCGAGTAGGCGACCTCCTTGATCTGCGCGGTCGTCAGCGCGGTGTCCTCGAGGGGTTGCAGCGTGCCGTCGATCTTGGCGCTGGCGGGTGCGCCGCTGCTCAGATAGAGATCGGATGCATCCCTGTCCACCATGGTCCTGAGATAGCCCTTGAAATCCATATTTACCCCCGGCTGGTCTTGTATATAATCAGTGTCAAATGAGCTAGAAGTGTCGGCCACAGGATGAGCTAACTTAAACGACATCTATGACAAGCCCCGCGTACATGCCCCTGGCAGTCAACCGGCTACATACTGCCGAGTTGCCCGCGGCGTTACGCGATGATTTAACCGACTCCTGGGATGCCTTCGTGGCGGCCGCCAGCGAGGCAAGCCTCCCGGTCCCCAGCAACCCCGATTTCACCGCCAGCATGCTGCGCGTCTGGGCCAGCAGCGCCTTTGTTTCCGGTATCTGTATCGATAACCCGGCCGTGCTCTACGGCCTGCTCGAAAGCGGCGACCTGCTGGCTGATTACTCGGCGGGTACGTACACACGCAAGCTCAAGCGCAGCCTGAAGGGGGCCAGCGATGCCGCGGAACTGGGTCGTCGCCTGCGCGAATTCCGCGAACAGGAAATGCTGCGTATTGCCTGGCGCGATCTGGCCGGCTGGGCGCCATTGAACGAGGTGCTTGCTGACCTGTCCGCGCTTGCCGATGCCAGCGTGTCCGGCGCGCTGAATTGTCTCGGTGACTGGGCCGTTGAGCGTTACACCACCGGCAAGAAGAAAAAGATCACGCCGGAGATGGTGGTGCTGGGCATGGGCAAGCTGGGTGCCTGCGAACTGAATTTTTCATCCGACATCGACCTGATCTTCGCCTACCCGGTACTGACCTCGAGCTGGGGCAAGAACGCCATCAGCCCGGACGAGTTTTACCTGCAGCTGGGACAGCAGCTGATCCAGGTGCTGGACAGTCATACCGAGCACGGCTTCGTGTACCGTGTCGACATGCGTCTGCGGCCCTATGGTGACAGCGGGCCACTGGTGGCAAATTTTGATGCGCTTGCCGACTACTACCAGTTGCAGGGGCGTGAATGGGAACGCTACGCGATGATCAAGGCACGCCCGATCGCCGGACCGGCGAAACCGGGCCGTGAATTGATGAAGTTGTTAAAGCCGTTTGTCTACCGGCGCTATCTCGATTTCAGTGCCTTTGAATCACTGCGCAACCTCAAGGAGCAGATCGTCCGCGAGGTGGAACGCAAG
>CAJQNP010000158.1 GCA_905479705.1 uncultured Gammaproteobacteria bacterium | reverse complement strand
CAGCAATACAACCTGAAGACCCTGCTGGATACGCTGAAGCTGCCAAGCTCGCTGGACAAGGTCATCGAGCGCGCCGGGCTCGACATGAAGCGCACCGGACTCTCCGGTGTTATCGACGTCAAGCTCGGTAATGAATCCGAGATCATGCACCTCATCGTCAACTGGCAGGATCCGCAGACCGCCGCCGTGATCGCCAATCACCTGGCCGACGTGTTTCTCGAGCGCAGCAGCACCATGCGCCAGGCCGACGCCGAGGAAACCTACCTGTATTTCAGCGAACGGCTCGAGGAGACACGCGCCAAGCGCCGCGAGATCGACGCGGAGATGCTGGCCTTCCAGCAGGAAAACGAGCTCTCCGATTTCGATGCCGAGACCGAGGCGCGACTCGGGGAACTGGCGCGCCTGGAAGGTGATTACCAGTCACAACTGTCCGAGATCGGGGCCCTGCAGTTTTCCATCGAGCGGCTCGACGCCGAGATCAGCGAACAGCCCGACATGATTATCAAGTCCACCATCTATCGCAGCCCGCTGAAGCAACGCCTGGCCGATTACGAGTGGGAACTGCAGGAGGCACGCAGCCGCTACACCGCGGACAACCCCAAGGTCGCCAAGTTACAGAAAAAGGTCGATGTGCTGAACCGCATGATCACGGATAGCAACGACGAGTCGGTGCCGGAAAACACCTATTCACCGAACGGCCATCGTCTCAACCTGGACATGCGCCTGCATGAATTGCGTGACGAGCTCAAGGTGACCGAGGGCCGTAGCGAGGCCATGCAGACGACCATAGAAAAGTTGCAGCAGAAGCTCGCCTTCCTGAGCAGTAAAGAAAAGGAATTTGTCCGCCTGAAACTGCGCCAGGAGGCCTCGGAAAGTCTCGAGTTCAGCCTGACACACCGCGTCGACGAGGCGCGCCTGCAGATGCTGCGCTCCGAGGCGGCGTTCGACATCCTGGAACGCGCCACCCCCCCCGAGGAACGCCAGCCATCCGGCCGCAAACTGCTGGTTGCAGGCGGCGCCGTGGTCGGTGCCGGACTGGGCCTGCTGGCTGCCCTGCTACTGGAATTCCTCGACCCGCGGGTGCGCACGCGCCGCGATGGCAGCGACCTGTCCGGCGCCGAGGTGTGCAGCGAATGGGCACGTCTCCCGGCCAGCGGACAGCAGTATGTCACGCCTGACCCGGCAGTCTCGGCGGCGACCATGACCTTCAGGCACTTCATCAATAATCTCGAGGCACAGCATGGTGCCGAGCAAATGCACTCCATTGCCGTTGTCAGCAGCGAACGCGGTGCGGGCCGTTCGCTGGTCGCCGCCAACCTGGCGCGCACCCTCGCCATGAAGGAACGGCCGACGCTGCTGGTCGATGCGGATTTCGGTGCGGATGCAGGCCGGCGCCCGCACGAGGGCTGTGCCGTCACGGCCAGCGAGCAGGGCCTGCTACAGACCCTCGACGGCAGCACGACGCTGCAAGCGGCACTCATGAAGACCGATCTTGAAAAGTTGCATTGTCTCGGCCCGGGGCATCCCGCGTCGGAACAACCGACGTCGCTGCTGCTGGGCGGCAAGCGCATGATGAAGTTCATTAGCGCGCTGCGACGTTTTCGCGGCCGCGTCATCTACGACCTGCCGGCGCTGCAGGGCCATGAAACGGCCCTGGAGGCCGCGTCCGCCATTGGCAATGTCGTGCTGGTCGTGCGTAGCGGCTGGAGCCGCCGTGCCGACACCCGGCAACTGGTCGCCTTGTTGCAACAACGTCACATCAATATTCTCGGCACACTGGTCATCGATGTGCCTGATCACTACCTGGAACACAACCGGTCGGTCGCGCAGCGCGCTGGCACCGGCAACAGCGCTCACGAGGACAAACAAAATGCATACCCTGATGCCTTGCAAAATGCCTGAATCACTTGCCGGCCTGCTGCTGGCAGCCGCCTTATTGACTGGCTGCGCCGCCACCCCGCCGGCGGTCGTTGACAACGGCCTGCTGCCACCGAACCCGCCGCCCACCCAGGCAAACGACACCGGCAGCGGTCTCGGCCCCGCTGGCCAGCAGAAAACAGTCGAGGAACAGCTCGCGGAACTCGATCAGCTGCTGGCCGCCTCCACGGCAAGTTTCAGCCTGGGCAAGGGCGACGTCCTGTCGATCTCGGTCTACGATGAACCGGACCTGACCCTCGATACGGTACCGGTGCGGCCGGACGGCATGGTCGCCTTTCCGCTGATCGGCGATGTCCAGGTGGCCGGACGCAACGTCGAAGACGTCAGCAATGAAATCCGCGAGCGGCTGCTGCAGTTCGTGCTCGAACCCCGGGTGTCCGTGGTGGTGACCGAGTTCAACAGCCTGGACTACACCCTGTACGGCGAAGTCGTGCATCCCGGTGTGTACCCGCTGACCACCGATGTCAGCATTTCCGCCGCCATCGCCAAGGCCGGCGGTCTCACCAAGGGCCAGTTTCGCGCCAGCTCCGTGGAGCTCGCCGACCTGACGCACGCCTTCCTGGCACGCGACGGTAACGTCATGCCGGTGGACTTCGTGCGCCTGATCCGCGAGGGCGACATGCGCTTTGACATCGACCTGCAGCCCGGCGACTACATCCACATCCCGTCCGGGCTGTCCAAGGAGGTCTACATCCTTGGCGAGGTCAACGAGCCGGCCCTGTTTGCCTTTCGGGAAAGCATGCCCATGTCGCGCACCCTGGCCCTGGCCGAGGGCTTCACCGTCGACGCCGACCTGTCGCGCATTCACATTGTGCGCGGTGCCCTGCATAACCCGACGGTGATCGTCACCAACTTTCAGGACGTCGTGAACGGCCGCGCACAGGATGTGCAGCTGGAACCGGGCGATATCGTCTACGTACCACCCACCTCGCTGACTCGCTATGCGCGCGCCATCGACAAGATCGTCCCGACCATACAGGCACTGCAGGTCGGCCTGATCCTCGGCGGCCTGTAGGGGACACGGCGGTGCACCTGCGGCCAGCGCTGCATAACCGCGGGCGCCGCTAGCGTGTTCACAGCCAGCCCTGCCCGCAAGCGCCTGCCGGTGTTGCTCGGCATCGCGGCCTGCCTGGTGATCGGCGTGGGCGCCGCCGTGGTGATCGGCGCGCAACAGCCGGCGCAGGGCGGAGACAACGGCATCACGGCCGTGATACCGCCCGGCACGCCTGCCAGTGAGGTAAGCGCACAGCTGCGCTCATCGCGGGCCATCACCCTGGTGTTGCACAACCTCGACCCGCAACAGACCACCCCGGGTGCGCAGGACTTCAGCCTGCAGAGCGACCAGGACCCCGCCTACCGGAAACCGCAACCGGCAATACGCCTTGGCCTTGACCGCCAGGTCACC
>CAJQNP010000157.1 GCA_905479705.1 uncultured Gammaproteobacteria bacterium | reverse complement strand
TCAGGCCTCGGCCAGGTCACCCTTGGCTTCCAGCCAGCTGCGGCGATCGGTAGCACGCTTGCGGCCAAGCAGCATGTCCATGATCTTGTGGGTATCGTCCTGGCTGTCGATGGTTAACTGCACCAGGCGGCGCGTCTCCGGTGCAATCGTGGTTTCACGCAATTGCATCGGGTTCATCTCGCCCAGCCCCTTGAAGCGCTGCACGACGACCTTGCCCTTGATCTTTTCAGCAGCAATCCGGTCGAGCACGCCCGCCTTCTCGGCATCATCGAGCGCGTAAAAGACTTCCTTGCCGGCATCGATGCGGTACAGCGGCGGCATTGCCACGTAAACATGTCCGGCATCAACAAGCGCCCGAAAATGCCTGAGGAACAATGCACACAACAGGGTCGCGATATGTGCGCCGTCCGAGTCGGCATCGGCGAGGATACAGACCTTGTTATAACGCAGGTTCTTGAGATTACCGACGCCGGGTTCGACACCGACCGCGACGGAGATATCATGCACCTCCTGGGAGGCCAGCACCTCGGCAGAATCAACCTCCCAGGTATTCAGAATCTTGCCGCGCAGCGGCATGATGGCCTGAAAGGTACGATCACGTGCCTGTTTGGCCGAACCACCGGCCGAGTCCCCCTCGACCAGGAACAGCTCGGAACGCTCACTGTCAGTCGAGGTGCAATCCGCCAGCTTGCCCGGCAGTGCGGGACCGGACGTGACCTTCTTGCGCACCACCTTCTTGCCGGCGCGCTGACGCATCTGCGCCCGCTCGATGGCCAGCCAGGCAATACGCTCGCCCATCTCGGTGTGATGATTGAGCCAGAGACCAAAGGCGTCCTTGACGACACCGGATACAAATGCGGCGCACTCGCGGGAAGACAGGCGCTCCTTGGTCTGGCCACTGAACTGGGGATCCAGCAACTTGACTGACAGGATGTAACTGCAATTATCCCAGACGTCTTCCGGGCTGAGCTTGACGCCGCGCGGCAGCAGATTACGGAATTCACAAAATTCGCGCACGGCCTCGGTCAGCCCCATGCGCAGGCCGTTCACATGCGTGCCGCCCTGCGCGGTCGGAATCAGGTTGACGTAACTTTCTGCAACCGGCTCGCCCCCCTCGGGCAACCAGGCCAGCGCCCACTCGGCCGTCTCGTGGTTACCTTGCATCCGGCCGACGAAGGGTTCGTCGGGGAGTATCGGTGTATCACCGAGCTCACCCGTCAGGTAGTCACGCAGTCCATCGGCATAACACCACTCGAGCTTCTCACCGCTGGCCTCGTCATGCATTGATACCTGCAGGCCAGGGCACAGCACCGCCTTGGCACGCAACACGTGTTTAAGGCGCGGCAGGGAATATTTTGCCGAGTCGAAATACCGGGGATCCGGCCAGAAACGCAGTGTTGTGCCGGTATTCTGTTTGCCGACCTTGCCGATCTCTTCCAGCGACGAGACTTTTTCGCCATCGGCAAAGGCCATGTTGAATTCCTTGCCACCACGGCGCACCCACACCTCGAGGTGTTTCGACAGGGCGTTGACAACCGATACACCGACGCCGTGCAGACCACCGGAGAACTCGTAGTTCTTCGAGGAAAACTTGCCCCCGGCGTGCAGCTTCGTCAGGATGACCTCGACACCGGGTATGCCTTCTTTGGGATGCACATCAACGGGCATGCCGCGGCCATTGTCCCTGACCTCCAGCGAGCCGTCCTTGTAGACCTTCACATCCAGTTTCGAGGCGTGACCGGCAATGGCCTCGTCCACACTGTTGTCGATGACTTCCTGTGCAAGGTGATTGGGGCGCGTGGTATCGGTATACATGCCCGGGCGCTTGCGCACCGGGTCAAGCCCGCTGAGTACCTCGATGGCAGCGGCGTCATATACCGCGCTCATGATTGTGCTTTGTTAAGTGATTCGGTTCGGACGTACTTACATTTCATGCCAGTTCTCGCTAAAGCTGTCGATCATTTCCTGAGGCGTCTGGTCAGGCTTCATCGGGTTACAGAAATAGTCGTGGTAGAGAATGCCGCGGTAGCGATTGGCGCCACTGCCGCGCACCTCGCGCCAGGGCGAATTTTCCATGGGTTGCCACCTGCCATCCATGCCGTAGGCATAGCGGCGGTACACCTTCTCACCACAACGCAGGCCTTCATTGGAGACGTTCCAGACACCCGAGGGCGGTATCAGCACCACGGTATAACGCACCACACCATCCTCGCCACGCACCAGTGAGGGCTTGTCAAGATTGACGGCGAACTGCATGCCATCGGTACCGATCTTCAGGTTCAGCAGGTTCTTTTCTTCCGGGTAGGGAGGCAGGCTCGCGTCCAGTTCCTGCCAGTTATCCGGTTTCTCTATGTAATTTTGTTGCCAGCCGCCCGCCTCCTCCTCGTCCGGCTCCAGGGCCTGGACCGGCAGACTGCACAGGATGGCAAGGCAAAACACCCAGCCGGGCAGCAGGTTAAGGGATTGACCGGATTTCATTGGATGCGCAGTGTAACGCGCAGCACACCACCATGTGAACCCGTAGCCACGGTGATTTTGAAGTGGCTGTTTTTACTGGCTCGAATTACCCCAGGTCGGCAATCAGCGCATCCCGAATGGACGTGGCAACAGGCTCAACCTCGTGGGAATAGTTGCGATGCTCGATGCCGATACCCAGTGCCGCACCCTGCCCGAGATCAGCGACCATCTTGTCGCTGAGTTCAAAGCGCAGAAAATGCACGGACGAGGTCTTGCTCTCCGTCTCCCGCTCGAGGTCCTCGTCGGCAATCGCGAACACCTGCTCATTACCATCGACACGCACCCAGACCCGGTCTTCAATGCCAACCAGTTCGGAGAGCAGTTCGCGACGCCTGTCGACATCCGGCTCCTCGATCATGAAGGTCGCCTTCCAGTTGCTGCCATCAGGAATCAGTGGATTGTAGGCTTCCAGCTCTTCCTCGATACCACTGGCCTCGAAGATACGTTCAACGCGCAGCATTTCCTGAATCTGGTACTGGATGGTCTGGCGATCCTCGAAGTAGATCGTCGCGGAAGGTCCCACATGCACGATGCGATTCTTCTTGTGCTGCATCACCTGCGCACGAATCTCGCTGCGGTTCTCGGCGTATTGCTCAAGACTGTAAAGATCACTGCGGGTCAGTTTGTCCATAATGCTACCTTTCAGGTTGTATGCGGGTTGCGATCATGCAATTACAGCCCGTAGGCCATGCGCAGCAGGGTCAGCGGGTGTTCGGGCGCCTTGCCATCCTCCAGGCCGTTCTCGATCTGGTGCCCCGCCATGGGACAGTCACTGCTGTAGTGTGCGGCATTCGACTTTTTCACGTTGTTGATCACCGGGCGACAGATCTTCATGGACGTCTCGTGAAACTCGCTTTTTACAGCATAGGTACCGTCGTGCCCGGAACAGCGTTCGATCGGCGCCACCTCGGTGTCCGGTACCAGTTGCAGTAAATCGCGGGTCTTCATACCGATGTTCTGCACCCGCAGGTGGCAGGCAACGTGGTAGGCGATCTTGCCCAGCGGTTTTTTGAAGTCGGTCTTCAGCAGATCGTGCCGGTGACGGAGCATCAGGTACTCGAAGGGGTCGTAAATCGCATCGCGCACCTTCGCCACATCCGCATCGTCCGGGAACATCAGCGGCAGCTCCTGCTTGAACATCAATACACAGGACGGGATCGGCGCGACAATATCCCAGCCGGCGTCGACCAGTTTCACCAGTTCCGGGATATTCGCATCGCGGGCCGCCTTGACGGCGTCGAGATCACCCAGTTCCAGCTTCGGCATACCACAGCAGTGTTCCTTGTGTGCCAGAGTCACTGCAATGTCGTTGTGCGTAAACACAGTGACCAGGTCCTCGCCGATGCCGGGCTCGTTGTAGTTACCGTAGCAGGTTGCAAACAGTGCCACCTTGCCCGTTGTTGGGCCTGCGGCAACGGCGTCATCACCGGCACCGGCACCCTTGCCAAGTCGACGACGCAGGGTTTTCGAGTGGTACTCCGGCACGATGGCATCGGGGTGCACACCCAGCACATTGTCGAGGACCTTGCGGCCCAGACCTGACCGGTTGGTCGCGTTAACCAGGTTGACCACGATGGGAATACCGGCCAGTTTGCCTACCGTGTCGGTCGAGGTCAGGACGCGGTCGCGCCTGCGTACCTTGCCCTGTTTGAACTTGACGGCCTTGGCACGCAGCATCAGGTGCGGAAAATCCACGTTCCACTCGTGCGGCGGCACATAGGGGCACTTCGACATGTAGCACATGTCGCACAGGTAACAATGGTCAACGACATCCCAGTACACCTCGCGCGGCACACCGTCGAGTTCCAGCGTATCGGACTCATCAATGGCGTCAAACAGGGTCGGGAAGGCATTACACAGGTTAAAACAGCGCCGGCAACCGTGGCAGATGTCGTACACCCGTTCCAGTTCCCTGAAGAGACTGTCCTCGTTGTAGAACTCGGCACTGTTCCAGTCTATGGGATGGCGAATCGGTGCCTCCAGACTGCCTTCCCGTCTGCCTTCTGATGATGAACTCATGGCTGTCTTCCCTGTGTGATCGCCCAATGCAAAAGGGCCGGATTAACCGGCCCCTCGTAACAGACCGAATGGTCCTGATTGCAACACCTAGTCGTCAAGACCGTCCAGCGCCTTCTGGAAACGGTTGGCATGAGAACGCTCCGCCTTCGCCAGGGTTTCAAACCAGTCTGCAATCTCGTCAAAACCTTCATCACGTGCAGACTTGGCCATACCGGGATACATATCGGTGTACTCGTGGGTCTCGCCGGCAATTGCTGCCTTCAGGTTGTTTGAAGTCGCCCCGATCGGCAGGCCCGTGGCCGGATCACCAACCTCTTCCAGGTACTCCAGGTGTCCGTGTGCGTGGCCGGTTTCACCCTCGGCGGTTGAACGGAAAACAGCAGCGACATCGTTGTAGCCTTCAACGTCGGCCTTGGCGGCAAAATACAGATAGCGACGGTTGGCCTGTGACTCGCCGGCAAACGCGTCTTTCAGATTCTGTTCTGTTGAGCTGCCTTTTAAATCCATAGTAGTGTCCTCGTACGATTCATTTTGACAGGGGCCGCTGCCCCCAACCTAGTTTAGACAAAGTCTAATACCTGATACTCTAGTCCGGCCGTGCGATCTCGTCAAGCCATGTCCGCGCCTGAAAAAGCGCCGCTGGTTTGACCCTCATAACCGGGGTGGGGTAACGTAGGCCGAATTACTCAAAGATTCAAGTCATGGCAAAAAAATCACCCGCAAAACCCGATTTCGAGACCGCGCTAAAAGAGCTGGAAACCCTCGTGGACACCATGGAAAAGGGTGACCTGAGCCTGGAAGACTCGCTGAGCCACTTTGAACGCGGCGTACAACTGTCACGCACCTGCCAGCAGGCACTCAAAGACGCCGAACAAAAAGTCGACATCCTGATGAAGAAAAGCGGCCAGGATGACATCACCGCCTTTGACAATGAAGATGCCTGACGCCGACCTGGCGGTGTTCATGGCACAGTGCCAGGAACGCCTTGAACGCTCTTTTGACCAGTGGCTGCCCCCGGCAAGGACCCACCCTGCCACGCTGCACGAGGCCATGCGCTACACGGTCATGGGTGGCGGTAAACGCATTCGACCGATGCTGGTCTACGCCGGTGGACAGGCGACCGGTGCCGACAGTCAACTGCTCGACCGACCGGCCTGTGCCGTTGAACTGATTCACGCCTATTCCCTGATACACGACGACCTGCCGGCCATGGACGACGATGACCTGCGACGCGGCAAGCCGAGCTGCCACCGCGCCTTTGGCGAGGCAACGGCCATCCTCGCCGGGGATGCCCTGCAGTCGCACGCCTTTCAGGTTCTCTCCAACGGCCCGTCAGAAGCTGTCGACGCGGACACCCGGCTGCGCATGATCAACACGCTCGCACTGGCCTCAGGGTCTCGCGGTATGGCCGGCGGACAGGTGATTGACCTGGCGGCGACTGGCCAGCAGTTGAACATTGCCGAGCTGGAAGACATGCATATCCACAAGACCGGCGCCCTGATCCGGGCCAGCGTGGTACTGGGCGCGCTGTGTGGCACGACAGCCGGGCAGGCTGACATCGACAGGCTCGACCATTACGCCAAGTGCATCGGACTCGCCTTCCAGATCCGCGATGACATCCTCGATGTCGAGGGTGAGGCCAATACCCTCGGCAAGAACACGGGTATGGACCAGCGACTGGAGAAATCCACCTACCCGGCGTTGATCGGCATGCAGGGGGCCCGCCAGCGTGCCGCCGAACTGCACGTGGAGGCCCTCGATAGCCTGGCATCCTTCTCCACTGATGCCGACCCGTTGCGCTGGATATCAGCATATATCATTGAAAGAGAAAGATAATTTATCCCTCACATGGCGGGGTAAATTGCGCGCAGCGCGCGATTCGGGTAATATCTGACTGATTCACTCAGGAATTAACCGGCCGCACTTCCCGCGTCTCCTGGCCGGGGCGAATCAAACTACCCCTTTGGGCGGATTGGCACATCAAAGGACGACCGGTACGCTTTCACTTCCTGAATAGTCAAACACTTAACGGATAACCCTGGACCCGCACGATGAAAGCCACCGACGCTGCACAAGACAACCACAACAGTATTGCCGACGTGCAAAACAGCGCCGATACCCGGCGGATTCCCATCGATAAGGTCGGCATCAAGGACATTCGCCACCCGGTGCGCGTCAAGGACCGTTCCGTCGGCGAGCAACACACCATTGCCAACTTCAACATGTACGTCAACCTGCCCCACAACTTCAAGGGCACGCACATGTCACGCTTCGTGGAGATCCTCAATACCCACGAGCGCGAGATCACCGTTGAGTCGTTCCGTGAAATGCTCAAGGAAATGACAGAACGGCTGGAAGCCGATTCCGGGCACATCGAGATGAGTTTTCACTATTTCGTTAACAAGACGGCTCCCGTCTCCGGCGTCGAAAGCCTGCTCGATTACGATGTCACCCTGATCGGTGAAATCATCGAGGGCAAACCGAAGATGAACATCAAGGTGGTGGTACCGGTAACCAGCCTGTGCCCCTGCTCCAAGAAGATTTCCGACTACGGCGCACACAACCAGCGCTCGCATGTCACCGTGAATGCAGAAACAAACGGCTTCGTCTGGATCGAGGACCTCATCGACATTGTCGAGAACGAGGCCTCCTGTGAACTCTTCGGCCTGCTGAAACGCCCGGACGAGAAATTTGTCACCGAGAAGGCCTACAACAATCCGAAGTTTGTCGAGGACATGGTGCGTGACGTGGCGACCCGTCTAAACGAGGACGAACGTATCAACTCCTACACGGTTGAATCGGAGAACTTCGAGTCGATTCATAATCATTCGGCATATGCGCTGATTGAACATACCAAGAATCCCGATTAGGGGATTCTTTTCTGCCTGTTCAGGCAAGACAGCTATTCGCTTTTCCTGCCGTCCCGGCACATTGGGATATTTATAGCTGCTTGTACAAGGGGCCTCTGATTACTTGCTGTTTCGTCATTGCCGCGCAGGCGGGAATCCAGTTTTTTATCTTCGATGTAATCTTGGGTTTCGCCCTGCAGTGAAGGCTCTTGATTGTAATCGGGTCTCGCCCCGATAGGCGAGGTACTTTTCTTTGGCCACCAAAGAAAAGTACCCAAAAGAAAGGTGGCCCCCAGTGGCTTGCCCGCTAAAGCGGGTTCCCTGCGCGTCTCGCAAAGCCCGGCGCTCGCGCAACTCGCGATCTCGCTGACGCTCGATTCGCTCAAACAGGGCGCGAGCTTCTCCCGGGCTTTACTGCGATGCTCGGCTGCGCCAAGGGGTGAGGAACATCAAA
>CAJQNP010000156.1 GCA_905479705.1 uncultured Gammaproteobacteria bacterium | reverse complement strand
AAACAGCACCCACTGGTCGACGAGCCGGGCGAGCTCGCCGGCATCGACGGCCATGGCAAAGGCGGAGGGAACCTTCACGGGGTTTGGCTGCGGTACCACCACGGTGTACTCCGGGTGCAGCAGCGTCCACGCCGAGGCATTTTCCGCCGGCATCAGGAAGGCATCGATCTCGGGGTGCTTGCCCTGGAAGAAGGTTGTCCAGGATTCGAGTTGCACGATTTCGGGGTTGGCCTGCCCGAAGTAACGGTCAAAACGCATGCTGTTGTTCTCGTTGACAACCAGCACGCTGCCGATGCTGAGCCCCCTGCTGGCACGAATGGTTGCCAGGTCTGCAAACTCGTGGCGGCGCTCGTCCAGCGTGGCAAAGGCCACCGTCACCGTCATATAGGGTTCTGACAGGCGTGCCGACTCAAACCAGTAGGGCAGGTACCAGGTGCTGGGCATGATGTCGATCACGCCCCGGGCAAGCAGTTCCGGGAACTCCAGCAGGTTGACCGGAACAAACTCGGCCTCAAGTCTCAGCGCGTTTGCCAGGTTGACGGCCAGGTCGATGTCGAAGCCGACCAGCAGGCCATCGTCATTGACAAAGCTGAACGGCAGGTTGGTCGGGTCGTAGCCGACGCGCAGGGTACCGCGCAGGCGGATGTCCTCGAGTCGATGGCCGGGCCGGGCGGTATCCTGCAGCACCAGTGCACGGTCACGGTGCACAATCCCGGAAACATGTTCGCGCGGGCTGTGCATCTGCTTGAGCACATCGTCCTTGTTATAGCTGGTATCGATCAGCCCGGCCAGCAGCAGGCGCATGAGCACCACCGTTACCGCAATACCGGCAAACATTAGCAGGCCGGTGCGCAGCAGGCGTGCCTTTTTCAGCACCAGGAAACCACCCATGGCGCCGGCACCGATCAGGGCAAACGCCAGCAGGTTCATCGCCGTGACCATGGAATCGAACTTGCCGGTAATGATGGTGGTCGGGATGTACAGCTGGAACAGGTCGTGCGGCAGACCGAACAGGTCCATGAGAAACGGCAGCGCCAGCTGCGCCTTGGCAAAGTAACTGGGCACGCCAACGGCAATCAGCGTCGAGTAATCTGCACCCGTGAGGCCGCTGCCGGCCAGCCATGCGGAGAACGGCACGAACAGCAGGGTCAGCAGGCGTCCCGCGTTGGGGAAGTTGAACAGCACCGGGATCAGCACCTCGGCGGCCGAGTCGGTTTCCTTGTTCAGTAAATGGTGTTTGCGCAGCAACACCCTGGTGCGTTCCACCAGCATGGGCAGCACGATAAAGGCATTGTTGGCGACAAACGCGGTCAGCAGGGCATCCCTGGCAACGCCGGTGATTTCACGGTAGCTGAAGGGGGTCACTGCCATCACCATCAGTGGCAGTATCCAGAAGCCCAGTAACAGCGAGGCGGCCGCAAAGGTAATGAAATACACCTCGAGGCGCGCAAACGTGTCGGGTGACATGGTGCCGGCGGCGACCGCGCCAATGGCAAATACGCCGATCGGCGTCAGGCTGATGATGAACGAGGTGATACGGATGATCGCGGTATTGAGGGTGCGCAGGGTCTTGAGGGTATGCGCGCGGTCTTTCAGTCCGATGAGTCCAATGCCCACCAGTGAACTGAACAGTACCACCGCCGGTACCACGGCGTTCGACAACGAGTGAAACGGGTTCTCGGTGAAGTACAGGTCCGCGAGCGAGAACGGTTGTACCGGTTCGACCAGGGCGCTACTGAAAAAGCTGGCGCTTTGATAGGCCGGGAACGTCAGTGGCATGGCGATGATGACCGCGCAGGTCAGTCCCCAGGTGATCAGCAGTAATATACCGCCGCGCCAGGCAAGTCGCTTCGCCTCGGCGGCATCCAGCTGCCCAAAGCCGATGATCAGGGTCAGGACCAGGTAGGGCAGCACCATCATCTGCATCAGCTTGATGTAGATGTCGGCGACCGGTTGCAGGACGGCAGCGGATTCCCCGAAAAACAGGCCCGTGAATATACCCAGTCCGAGCCCGGCAAGGATGCGCACGGACAGGCTGAAGCGGTTTAACAGGGCAATCGGGTTCATGGTACTTGAAAAATTAATTCACATTTATGTAAGGAGAGTTGTAGGGCCGAATTCATTCGGCCTCGATGCGCATGGCCGAATGAATTCGGCCCTACCGTTTTGTCGGCGACTGGCATGGGTTATCAGGAACGGGTTAATCGTCCATATCAAGCTTGCTGGATACTACACCGGTTCCTGTTGGGCGTACCAGTCAGGCGCAACTGTACAGCCCCCCTCGAGTTGCTATACTTCCGGGCCTCACAGGGGCTTTTCGATAAAAAGGATAAACACTATGCAGATTTCTTCACGCGCTGTGGTTGCAGCACTTGCGCTTTTCCTGACGGGGGCTGTCGCCACGGTGAATGCCACGGCCGTCCGCGAGTCACCGGCCGAGGCGCAACAATACCGGCAGTGGGTCGAGGCAATGAAAACCTCCGAGCGCGGCCCGTTTGCACGCCTGCGCTGGTTCTGTAGCGATGGCCGGGTGATGCCTCCCAGGCCCTATTCCTGCGGTGATGAGGGCGGTCACCAGCATGGCGAGTGGAGCAAGCAGACCAGGACGCTGCGTGGCGAGGGTTACAAGATCGCCAACCTGCTTGCGGGTATCGATGCCGGGGCGCTAATCAGCGAGCCGGGCTTCATCGACAGCTATAACCAGTTACTGATCGAGAAATACCTCATCACTGCGGATGACGGCTGGATTCTGCGGCGTGCGATGTTCTACCGCGGCGCCATTCAGGAAGAGGACGAGGCCGCTGGTGGTCGCGACCTGCTGGTCGCGATGGCTGCACAACCCGAATGGATCGGTCACCGCTACCCGGCATGGCGTGTCGGCGTACGCCTGGTGCCACACGGCAAGGGCAGCGCCTCGGTGCAGAAGGTACGCCAGGTGTCGGCGTCGCTGTCTGACCAGGATGATGGCTTCAAGAGCCTGCGCGGCAAGATTCACGGTACGCCGGATGCCGGTGACGCGCAGCGTGTGCGTGACTATGCCGATGGCGTATCCGATGCGGCCATGAAGGCCAAGTACCTGGAGCTGGCCGACGAGATCGATCGCGTCTACCAGGCCGCTCCGCTGGCCGGGCTGCTGGAGTCGCGTGCCAATGTCTACAGTGCAGCACCCTGGCTGCAAAAGATCCTGCGTGACGGTGCTGCCGCTTACCGCCAGGATGACAGTGCCGCCAACCGTTACCAGGCAACGGCCAGCCTGCTGGCCGAGCTGCGCGATGCCATGCCGCGTATCAAGAGTCCATCGGCCCGGCTCAGCGTCATGGATATCAGCCTGGTGGTTGAGGCAGAAAACTTTCGTGCCAGTGCCGAGTTGCGTGAGCAGATGCCGCAGGCCTCGCGTCACCAGCGGGTGGCCATGTTGCATGCGGCGATTGATGCCGCCTATGGCACCGGCGCCATCAACCGGCGCGGTCACACAGAATTACAGAAGACATTGACAACCCTTGAAGCCGACCAGGTAACACTGGGTGTCTACCTGGGGGCGCTGCGTTACCTTGGCCGCGTACCGGGCTGGGGTACCCAGGGCCTGCGCTACCAGTTTTATGAGTCGATGCTGACCCTGTCTGACATCGAGCCGCTGGCGCTGCATTTTATCCAGGACCAGCTGCGCGGTTCCCCGTTGCTGTTTTATTCGCAGCTGCTGGACAGCATGCAGCGCGATGCCAACCAGCTTGCCGGTGTGCGCCACAAGCTGTTCGGCAAGGAGATCGGTGTCGGTTTCCGTGCGCTGAATCCCGGGCTGGCGCGCGGCGTGTTGCATGCGCGCGCGGACATGCAGGAGCTGGCGTCATTTTCGGCAGACGGTATCTACCTGTTACCGGAAACAGTCTCTGACCTGCCGCCCGTGTCCGGCATCATGACGGCGGGCGAGGGTAATCCGCTGTCGCACGTGCAGTTGCTGGCACGCAACCTGGGTATCCCCAATGTCGGTGTCGATGAGGGGCTGCTCAATACCATCAAGCAACACGACGGCCAGGCCGTGGTCATGGCCGTGAGTCCGGCCGGGCTGGTGGAGCTGGGCGAGGACGGTGAGCGCTGGAATGCAATCTTTGGCGCGACCGAGGCCAGCCACGACGTGGTGATCCGTCCCGACCTGGCGAAGCTCGATCTCAGCGTAAAGGACTTTCTTAATCTCGATGACCTGCGCGCAGCGGACTCCGGGCGCACGGTCGGGCCGAAGGCCGCCAAGCTAGGCGAGTTGCGCGCCCATTTTCCGGAAGCCGTGTCGGCGGGTGTCGCCATTCCGTTCGGCGTGTTCCGCGAGGTCGTGCTGGATCAACCCTATAAAGGCAGTGGCAAGACCGTGTTCGACTGGATGGTGGAAAACTACCGCGCCATTGAACAACTGCCGGCCGGCTCTCAGCAGCGCAAGGACACGGCAGAGGCCTTTCGTGCCGAGCTCTACGACATCATCGCCGCGGCGCGACTGGATGCGCAGTTTCAGCAGTCGCTGCGTGCTGCCATGCAACAGGCGTTCGGCCCGCTTGATGACGTGGGTGTTTTCATCCGTTCGGATACCAATGTCGAGGACCTTGCCGGATTTACCGGGGCCGGGCTGAACCTGACGTTGCCGAATGTCGTTGGCTTTGACAACGTCATCAACGGTATCGCCGATGTGTGGGCCTCACCGTTCACTGCGCGTGCGTTTGCCTGGCGGCAGTCACACATGGAAACGCCGGAACATGTCTACCCGGCCGTGTTGTTGTTACAGTCTGTCTCCAATGACAAGTCGGGTGTGATGGTGACGCAGGACATCGATAGCGGTGATCGCGAGGTGCTGTCGGTTGCCGTGAATGAAGGTGTCGGTGGCGCCGTCGACGGCCAGTCGGGCGAGTCGATTCGTATCGATACCCGTGACGGCTCGGTGCGTGTCCTGGCGATGGCCACTGCACCGTGGCGGCGCAACCCGTCGCCGGCCGGTGGTATCGAGAAACTGCCTGTCAGTGGTGATGAGTCGGTGTTAAAGCCTGACGAGATCAGCCAGCTGATTGCCTTTTCGAAGGCGCTGCCGGAACGTTTCCCGCCGATCACCGATGACCAGGGCAATCCCGCGCCGGCGGATATCGAGTTCGGGTTTCTCGACGGCAAGCTGCACCTGTTCCAGTTGCGTCCCTTTCTTGAAAGTCGCAAGGCGCGCGGCAGCAATTACCTGAGTACCATGGACGAGTCACTGCAGGGTGCGCTCGACAAGCCAGTCAACATGCAGGAGGTTCCAAATGAATAACACCGGCCGAAGCTGGATAGCAGCGCTACTCGTAACACTGTGCGCCACATCGACCGTGCAGGCCTACCCGATCGACGGTTATGAAGATACCGGTATCCGTCGCGTCGAGGGTGTGCGCATGGTGGAAGAGGGCACCATCCCGGGCAGCAAGCAGCCACCGGGCGCGACGCTGGCGACTGCCCAGGTCGACCTGCGCCTGCTTGATCACCGCGACATGAACCTGCCGGACCCTGACCCGGCCTTTAGCAGGCAGGTCGTGGGCATGCTTGGTGAGAATGCCAGTCAGTACGGTATTGCCGTGCTCGACCTGTCCGACGTGGAGAACCCGCGCTATGCGGAACACCGCGGTGACTATCGCCAGAATGTCGGCAGTGTCGGCAAACTGATTGCTGCACTCGGACTTTTCCAGGCACTCGCCGATACCTGGCCGGACGACATCGACAAGCGTCGTGACATACTCAAGAGCACCGTGGTAACCGCGGACGAGTTCTGTCACTGGGATCACCACAAGATCAAGATCTTCGATATCGACAACAAAAAGCTCACCCGGCGCACCATGAAAGACGGCGACCAGGGCTCGCTGTGGGAGTACCTCGACTGGACCCTGTCGGTGAGTTCCAACTCGGCCGCTTCCATGACCATGCGCGACGCCATGCTGTTGCGGCACTATGGCAAGGACTACCCGGTAGCGGATGCCGAGGCGCAGCGTTTCTTCAAGGAAACCCCCGGCAAGGAACTGACCGCGCTGTTCCAGGCGACCTTCTTCGAACCCATTACCCGGAATGGCCTGAACATCGAGAACCTGCGCCAGGGCAGTTTCCTGACCCGCGAGGGCAAGAACAAGGTCAACGGCGGCGGCAACAGTTACGGCACGGCGCGCGAGCTGATGCTGTTCGTGCTGCGCATGGAGCAGGGCAGGCTGGTGGACGAGTTTTCCAGTCGCCAGATCAAGCGCCTGATGTACATGACCGAGCGGCGCATCCGTTATGCCTCGTCACCCGCGCTCAAGGATTCCGCGGTGTATTTCAAGTCCGGCTCTTTATATTCCTGCAAGGAAGAGGAAGGCTTCGAGTGCGGCGCCTACCGGGGTAACGTGCGCAACTACATGAACTCGGTGGCGATCGTCGAGTCCCCGGCAGGTGATAACCGGCTGT
>CAJQNP010000155.1 GCA_905479705.1 uncultured Gammaproteobacteria bacterium | reverse complement strand
CGCAGGCGACTCGATTTTGCCGTTAAGCGCGCCAGGGAACTGGGCTACCTGAAGGCTGGCGATATCGTGGTATCGACCTCGGGCCATCACCAGCAGGCCGGTGGTACCGACCTGATTCGCGTTGTTACCCTTGAGGATTGAATCCGGGCAACTGTACTTTCCCGACCTGTGTGGTTGTCAGGGTTTTCACCCTGATAGCGCGCCTGTCACGATGTAGGTATTTCCCGAAATTGTAATACTTCACCAACAGCAGTAAATTAAGGTCGTTTTTCATTGATGTGTTATATGCAGGCAGCCAGTTTCTGGCTGCCTTTTTTTTGGCGCATGAAATACTCTTTTTGCCGGGCATGCACGCGCTCTATATCGGTACATACCTCTTCTGCCTATGTGTTTCCCGAAATTGCGCGTTGCTAATCGCTGGCTATACTTCCACCTGTTGGTACGAAACAAGAAGCAGACAAAGGGGTATGGGGAGATGAAATGTACAGGATTGTTTTTTGCACTGTTGCTTGTTTGTACTGCCGCCTGGGCAAAGCATGACAGTGACCATCCCTTATCTGCGGATGACTGGAAAGAAGTGATGGGCAAGGTCGTTCTTCTGGAGCAATCCGGCCTCATGCCTACCATGCTTCCGGTCATCATGAGGAACCGGGACACACTTGAACTTACTGATGAACAGGTCAATGCATTTCGTGCCTGGCGCAAGAAGAACTACACGAACATGGTCAATATCATGAATCTGGTTATCGAGAAGATGGTTCAGTTTCGTGTGAATTCGCTTTCGCCAGGGGTAAGCAGGGAACAACTGCTTGCATTCCAGGCTGAAATACACGTCTTGCAGCGGCAATTGCTGGAAATAAAACTCTCCTGCCGGGAGCTCGTCATGACAAGCTTTACAGATGAGCAGTGGGAGAACTTCGCATTCGTGGTTGCCGATAACCCCAAACTTGCAAGTCTTGTTTCACGGGTCAGGACCGCAAGTAGCAATCAGATTCACTAGCCATTTCACGCTCACGCAGGACACCTGTCATGAAAACCACGTCACTGTACGTGATGGTTCTATTCCTCACGGCATTATCAAATACGTTATACGCAGGAGAAGGCAAATCACAGGGGGGTGGCGATGAGCCTGATTGCGAATCAATCCCGGTGATCGTTTCGCTTTAAGTTAAGTTTGTTTATTGAACGCTGACCTTTGGGTCGGCGTAGCTTGTTTCCGGGTATGGCAGCTGCCAGCGGATACCGGCATATTTTTGACACGATGCAGCCTGTCACGCCAGAGCCAGGCCGGCGGCTATTGTCAGGGCAATTGACAGCAGCCGGTTTTCTGACTCATCGCACTGCCCATGTTGTTTAACGAATTGCTATATTCTAAAGCGTGAAATTAGTAGATATCACAATTATCACGTCGACTCTTTTTTGCTAGATTCCATACCACGGTCATCACGAGCACTGAAAAACGGATCGTAGATCAAGCACGCAATTATCGTAACCCTGTCAAGAAGACAGTATTGCGTGAATCCGGTGAGGTTATCTTGATATCCAGAAAAACGGAGGAAGGACACCATGGCGCAAGCATTACATAGCATCGACATCCAACCTGATCCTACTGTAGAGATCGTTGTACATATAACCGAAACATTGGGAGAACAGCGGCGCGAAGACCTGGTAACTGCACTGGAAGACAACGGTGGAATTACTACCGCAGAGTTTTGTCCATTGCGTTATCACCTCATGCTTGTCAGATACGACAGGGACATGTATTCCTCACAGGATGTACTGGAGTACGTAAAAGCACAGAATGTGAACGCGAAACTGATTGGACCGGTTTAGCTGGCGATCAAGTTATTACTTTTAACATGGCGGCCGCCGGGTCGCCGTTTTTTTTCGTGGAATACAAGACAGGCCGCTCACCTGCCTTGTGCCGTGTTGTCCCACGACGGGGTCTCCGAATCCAGCTGCAACCGCTTATCTTCGTTCCAGGCGGACCTTGACCGGTCGATCCGGGTGTAACGTCCCCTCTGCCTTGAAGCCAAGCGTCTCGTTGTCCACGTGGACGCGGAATTCACGCATCACCTGTGCCAGGATCAGCTGACCTTCGAGCATTGAAAACTGCTTGCCGATGCACACCCGCGGACCGGCGCTGAACGGAAACCAGGCAAAGCGATGACGCCCCCGGACATTCCCTGCAGTGAAGCGCTGCGGATCAAAGCGCCCGGGATCGGGCCAGAACGCGTCGAGCCGCTGGGTGATATACGGTGACAACAGGACAAAGGCACCCGCGGGAACCCGGTAACCACAGACTTCATCATCACTGAGCACATTACGCGCAATGGTCCAGGCAGGCGGATACAGGCGCAATGCCTCGGACAGTGCCATAGGTGCATATTCCAGCCCCTTCAGCGTCAGCAGCGAGGGTGGCCCCCCGGGCAGTGTATCCAGCTCCTGCTCAAGCCGGTCACGTACAGCGGGCGAGCGCGACAGCAGGTAGAAGGTCCAGACGAGCATGTTCGCGGTGGTTTCATGCCCTGCCAGGTAGAGAGTCACGATCTCGTCGCGGAGTTGCCGGTCACTCATCCCTTTC
>CAJQNP010000154.1 GCA_905479705.1 uncultured Gammaproteobacteria bacterium | reverse complement strand
GGTGCGATTGATGCTGACGGGTGTGGCAGTCTGCTCACCACTACGCGTTGTTTGCTGGGCGCAGTGCGCAATCCCGGAATGGACAGGCTGGCACTGGAACACGCGCTACAGGCAGACCTCGGCATTGACCGCGTCCTGTGGCTGGATCACGGCTTCATCCAGGGGGATGACACCGACGGTCACGTGGACATGCTGGCGCGCTTTTGTTCAGCGCATGACATTGCCTACACGCAGTGTCGTGACAGCGGGGATGAGCACTATGCAGCACTACGGGCCATGGAGAAGCAGCTGCAGTCATTCTCTGACTGTGACGGCAGCCCCTACCGGCTGCATGCCCTGCCCTTGCCTGCACCGGTGTATTCGAATGACGGGGCCCGCCTGCCGGCGAGTTATGCCAATTTTCTGATTATCAACGACGCCGTTTTGCTGCCTGCCTATGACGATCCGGCCGATGAGGAGGCCCGCGCGGTACTGGCGCGCTGCTTTCCCGGGCGGGATATCGTTGCCGTTAACTGTTTACCCCTGGTAGCGCAATATGGATCATTGCACTGTGCGAGTCTGCAGCTGGCTGACGGGGTCCTCGGGCCTGTCACGGAAGGCGCACCGTATAAAGGCATCGATTAATGAATCAGCAGGTCACGCAGCATGTCTGAAAAATCACTTGGCGTCGGTCTGGTACAGCATGCCTGTGTAGACAACACGGACACGAATCTCGAGGCCGCCATTGACGGTATACGCCGGGCGGCGCAACAGGGTGCACAGCTGGTGCTGTTGCAGGAACTGCATGGCAGCCGGTATTTCTGCCAGACAGAGGAACAAGCCAATTTCTCGCTGGCGGAGCCGATTCCCGGAGCGACGACCGGGCGCCTGCAACAGCTTGCCAGTGAGCTGGCCATCGTGATCGTGGGCTCGGTATTTGAACAGCGCAGCAATGCCGTGTACCACAACACGGCTGTCGTGATTGACAGTGACGGTTCGATCGCCGGCCGTTACCGCAAGATGCACATACCCGATGATCCCGGCTATTTCGAGAAATACTATTTCACGCCGGGTGATCTCGGCTTTGAACCGGTAACGACCTCGCTCGGCAGGCTGGGTGTGCTGGTTTGCTGGGACCAGTGGTTTCCCGAGGCGGCCCGGCTGATGGCGCTCGCCGGAGCCGAACTGCTGCTCTACCCTACGGCGATCGGCCGGGACCCGCGCGATGACAAGGACGAACAGCTGCGCCAGCTGGATGCCTGGCGAACCATTCAGCGCGGTCACGCGATCGCCAACTGTCTTCCGGTGCTGGTCTGTAATCGCGTTGGCCACGAGCAGGACCCATCCGGACAGACAGACGGTATCCAGTTCTGGGGCAACAGTTTCATTGCCGGTCCGCAGGGTGACATCCTGGCAGAGGCCGGTGAGCAGAATGCGGTGCTTGTCGCGCGTCTTGACCTGTCACGGACTGCCGGACTACGACAGGCCTGGCCGTTCTTTCGCGACCGTCGCATCGATGCCTACCAGGGGCTGTTAAAACGCCTGTGTGACTAGCCACACACGGGTGTACAGCATGGGGCATTCATGGATAATGATGCGCCAGACGTTTCACCGACTAGTTAGCTATCTTCAGGACCACGGGCATGATTCTCTTACTACACGCTGACACCGACAAGCACGGTGAAGACTATCGCCAGTTGATGGCGTTCCTGGACAATCTCAACAACATCCAGGCACGGGTGCACAATGAGGTGGGCGCGCAACAGGTACTCACCGAGATCTATCTCGTCGGCGATACCGCGGCGCTGTCTGTTGATGACATGCAGAGTTTTACCTGTGTCGAGCGCGTGGTGCGTGTATCGGAAGAATACCGGGTTCTGGGGCGTCACCATGATGACAAGCGCGCCACCCATTTTGACTACAATGGCGTGCGTTTTGGCCAGGACAACCTGAACGTGTTTGCCGGCCTGTGTGCAGTTGATACACCGGAACACGTCGAAATCATGATGCAGGCCCTCAAGGAGCACGGGCAATCCTGCACGCGCATGGGTGCGTACAAGCCACGTACCAATCCCTATTCCTTCCAGGGCCACGGCAAGAGCTGCCTGCCCTACGTGTTCGAGCTGGCCGGCAAGTACGATATCAAGGTCATCGCCATGGAGGTGACCCACGACAGCCATGTGCGCGAGATTCATGAGGCGCTCGAGCAGACCGGGCACCCGACCGGTGTCATGCTGCAGATCGGAACCCGCAATACCCAGAATTTCGAGTTGCTCAAGGTGATCGGCCGCGAGCCGGATTTCCCGGTGTTGTTGAAACGTGGTTTTGGCATCACGCTGGAGGAATCGCTGAACGCGGCCGAGTACCTCGCCAGCGAGGGTAATCGCCGTGTCGTGTTCGGCCTGCGCGGCATGAAGACAAACATGGGCGACCCGCACCGCAACTTTATCGATTTCGCACATGTGCCGGTGGTACACCGGCTGACCCGGATGCCCGTGTGTATCGATCCCTCGCATTCTGTTGGCTCGCGCGAGGCGACCCATGAAGGCATCATGGATGTGTTTCACGTGACGGCCCAGGGTGTCATTGCCGGTGCCAACATGGTGCTGGTCGACTTTCACCCGGCCCCGAGCAAGGCGCTCGTGGATGGCCCGCAGGCCCTGCACATGGATGAACTGGGATACTTTCTCGAGGACATTCGCATCGCCCGTGCTGCGTACGAACAGCGGGTGGCGCTGGCGCGCAAACACACGCGTGACAGGAATCCGGCAGGTACAAGTTGATCTGCTTCAAGTTACCTGCATAATCAATGGTCACAGCCGATTGATTCGGCCACCGTTAGACAAATGCCCGTGTTTTATAATTGTTAGTGTTTACCAGAGGAATTTGAATCATGAAACGCTTTCTACTATCCATCATGATCATGATGGGAATTATCTCCATACCGGTTCATGCCATGACATTGAATACTGCCAGTGCAGATGTGGTCATGGCTGACTCAGATGGGGAAGAAGAGGAGGAAGAAGAGCCGGATTGCGAATAAGTTGGAACGTCGTAAAAATCAAGGATCAGCCTTTGCAAGGCAAAACCACCAAAAAGGAGCATAGCCACAATGAAGTCAGTCAAGACCCTCATAGCAACATCGATTGTATCAACCGTGATACTCGCCGCATGTGCCACCACGACAGCTGCCGACAAGACTGCAGTCAAGATCACTCCGGATATTGCCTCTGTTGATGTGATGCACGATGGCAAGAAAACGACCATCATGCGCAACCAGGACCAGAAGAACACGGTCAACCCGTCCTTCGCCAAGACCTCACGCAAGTGCCCTCCTTTCTGTATCCAGCCGTCTGTACTGGCACCCGGCGTCGAAACCATTGCCGAGGTTGAAATGCTCGGCTACCTGAGCAAGATGAATGCCGGCGATGGTTCCATCCTGGTGATTGATTCCCGTACACCGGACTGGGTCAAGAAAGGCACCATCCCGGGCTCTGTGAATATTCCCTGGACTGCGCTGAATCCGGCCAAGGGCGCTGATCCGATCTCTATTGGTGAAATCATGGTCGACAAGTTCGGCGTCAAGGAGCTGGAAGGCCTGTGGGATTATTCCGATGCAAAGACACTGGTCATGTTCTGTAACGGTATGTGGTGTGGCCAGTCGCCCAACAACATCATGAACCTGCTGAAGTTCGGCTACCCGGCTGACAAGATCAAGTGGTACCGCGGTGGTATGCAGGACTGGGAGATTCTCGGCCTGAGCACGGTGCCGGGCAAGTAATCGTTCCCATAAAGGCAAGATAAAAAGGGCGGCGAATCAGCCGCCCTTTTTTATGGGTTCCGTGGAAATTGTATTTTGAGCTATATTTAGGCACATCATTTCAGTGCCAGGCGGGGTATCACGATGCGTTTTCAGACCAACATATTGACTGCAGTTGTACTGTTGCTGTCCAGTATCGGCGCGAATGCCGAGCGTGAGGTTTCACAGGTGGTCGAGACGCCTTACTCGGAGCAGCAGGTTGTCTACGATTTTTACTTCGACAATCCGGGCAAGATGGCCAGCGCACTCTACTGGATTCGCTCGTTGATGAATCCGCTCATGGATGATCCCTACAACATGGCCCCCGAATTTCTTGATATCGTGGTTGTCATTCATGGCACCGAGATTGTCACTGTGGCACGCAGCAACTACGAGAAGTACAAGGATGTCGTCGAGCGCATGCGTTACTACGCCAGCCTGGGGGTGTCATTCAAGGTGTGTGGCCTGGCCGCCCATGATTACGGCTATGCGGCCACCGACTTTCACGAGTTTATCGACGTCGTGCCCTCTGCCATCACGGAACAGGCCCACTGGCAGTTGCAGGGTTACGCCCTGATCACCCCCACCGTCATGGAAAAGAAATTCAGTATTGAAGAAATACGCTGACTGCCCCGTCCCGTCCCGGATACAGGCTTGTTGCAGTTACCTGCCAGCGATGGATTTCCAGGGAACCTGATTAATCCGGTTTTTGTCATTCCCGCGCAAGCGGGAATCCAGAACGCATTGAAAACAACCCCCTGGATGACTCGCTGCGCTCGCCCTGCGGGCCGCCCTCTGGGCGTTCAACGTGCTGTGCGCTTTTGTCCGGGTTTCCGCTTCGTTCCATCCGGAATGACAACTAAACAGTGCTCCCCTAAATCTTGCCCTTGTCCGTCTTCATCAGCAACGGCGGCAGGAAGATGAAGTCGGCAATCAGGGCCAGCCCGATGGTGACGGCCGTCAACAGGCCCATGTCGGAATTCAACTTGAAGGCAGACTGGTGCAGTACCATGAAGCCGGCGATCAGTACCAGTGTCGTCACCAGCAGCGCGATACCCACGGTGTGGAAGGCATAGCGCACCGCATCCTCGGAGTTCAACCCGCGTTCACGGCGTGCACGCAGGTACTTGCTGAGAAAATGCACGGTGTCATCGACCACGATACCCAGTGTCAGGCCCATGACCACGGACAGGCCGAGCCCTACCTGGCCATCGACCAGTCCCCACAGGCCGAATCCCATGGCGGCCGGTGCCAGGTTCGGCACCAGGCTGATCAGGCCGATCTTCAGCGAGCGCAGCGCCACGATCAGGATCAGCGAAATCAGCACCAGCGCGACACTGGCGCCCAGCAGCATGCTGCGGATATTACGTTGCCCGATGTAGGCAAACATCACCGACGGGCTGGCGCCATCCGACTGCATGTAGGGTGCGTTCTCGCTGAGCCATTCCTGTGCGCGGCGTTCCGTCGCCAGTAACTCGTTGCTGGAAACGCTCTCCATGGTCACGGTCATGCGGGTTGCGGACTTGTCAATATCGATCTGGTTGTTGAGATCCAGGCCATACGGCAGCGACATCTCGTAGAGCAGCAGATATTGTGCAGACAGCTCGCGCGAATCCGGCAGGCGATGCCAGGCTTCATCATCGCCGTGCATATTCTTGTTGAGACGACTCATGATGTCGGTGAGCGTGTTGACGTGCAGCACGCCCGGCTGCTGCTCAAACCAGCTGGCGAAACGTTCCACATCCCTGAGAAATGCCGGCTCGTTGATACCGCCGTTTTCACCGTTGCCCAGGGAATAGTCGATGGTGTAAATCCCGGTGAGGTTTTCCGTGGCAAATTCAGTGTCGGTACGGAAATCGACCGTTCTATCGAAATACTCGACAAACTCGTCATTGAGCTCATTGCGCGGGATGAAGCTGATCAGCAGGATGATGACTGCGCCCATGCCCCAGAACAGCGGATTGCGGTGCTTGACGACGAAGTCGGCAAAACGGTCGACGCGTTCGGTCCTGCGTTCGTCTGAAAAGGCCTCGATCCGCACCGGCAGGCACAGCACGAAGGCCGGCAAAAAGGTCACCGAGAATATGAACGCCAGGGTAACGCCCATGGCGACGATGTTGCCCAGGTCGCCGAACGGGGGCGCGTCACTGAAGTTCATGCTCAGGAAGCCAATCACCGTGGTCAGCGACGTCAGAAATATCGGTTGCATGTTGACGCGTATGCTTTCCACCATGGCGCTGTTTTTGTCCATGCCGCGTTTCATCGAGTGCAGGAAGGTCACCAGCACATGCACGCAGTCAGCGACGGCAAGGGTCAAAATAACCGTCGGTGATGATGCCGAGGGTGGTGTCAGGGCAATGCCCAGCCAGCCGGCCAGTCCCATCGCCGAGACGATGGAGAAGATGATGACCAGGAAGGTACCGAGGGTTGATGTGAACGAACGCAACAAAAAAACCAGCGTCAGCAGTACGATGCCGAACATGATTGGAACCAGAACCTTCTGATCATGCAGGCTGACCTCCGGAAAGGAGTTGTTCATGATCACCATGCCGGTGAGGTAGACATCCACGTCGGGATGCTCTGCCCTGATTTCATCGACCAGGTTCCTGGCAAACGCGGTGATCTCGGGGACTTCCTCGCCGCTGCCCTCGTCCGGCAACTGGATCGTGACGTTGATGCCGGTGACGCTGGCATCGTCGGATATCAGGCGATGAACGAGTAACGGTTCGTTAACAGCAATGTCCCTGATGCGTTGCAGTTCGGCCTCGTCAAGGCTGTCCGGGGCCTCAACCAGGTCGGCGACAATCAGGTCATCGCCCTCGGCCTCGGTATGCTGGTAATTGGTGATCGAGTCGACACGCAGGGAGAACGGCATCTGCCAGGAGGCTTCCGTGATCCTGGCAACCACTGCCAGCGTGTCCGGTTTGAAAACGGTCTTGTCTTTGGGCGCGAGTACGAACAGGACATTGTCTGTTTTCGTATAGGTATTCTGCAGCTGCTCGAAGGCAATTAGCTGGGGGTTGTCGTCGCTGAAAAAGACCCGGTAATCGGTCTTGAAGGTGAGGAAACGTCCACCGCTGGCCGCGAGGCCAACCAGCACCAGTGTCAGCAGGATGATGGCAAAGCGCCAGCGAACCAGCCATTCTGCGTAACTTTTGACCACAATAGCTCCTAGTTATTGGTGCAGCCCGGGCAGTAACAATTGTATCGGCACAGTCAACGGCATAAAATGCGGCTCAGTCCCGGCGCGCTTGCAGTCGCCCGTGCCAGCCGGGGAAAGGGTCAGCGTCTGTCCGGACAGCGGTTGTATCCGATTTCGGGATTGCGATACAGCGTGTCCGGATAATACAGGAGTTTAGTCAAATGAGTGCAATACGCATGTTGTTTCTGTTCATGGCCGCCTTCATCCTGCTGGGTATCTGGCTGACGGGGTTTGGCGTGGTTCACTGGCTGCTGTACATCCCCGTTGCGGCGCTGCTGTTTGCCGGCATCACCGGTATCTGTCCCGGTTACATGATCTTCCAGAAGCTCGGTTTCAAGGGTCAGGCTATCGGCAGCAAACTGTAGCCGCCGGGGTCACCTTTCCAGTAATCGCCTGTTGCCCGCCACTGGATGGCGGGTTCGGCAGCCAACAGTTGTTCAGCCTCTCATCATCCCATGTCACGTACGGCCCGCGTTAACGACCCTTCTACCCAGCCACACTCGGTACTCAGCCCGGGGCTGCCGCAGTCAGGCGCCCGGCAGGTCTGGACCGGGTTGAGTGGCGACAGCCTGCCGCTGGCCATCGCCAGTGTTGTCCGGCAGATCGAGGGTTTGCTGGTGGTGGTCACACCTGACATGCAGACGGCCGAACTGCTGCACGAACAGGTCGGCTTTTTCCTTGGACACCAGGCACTGCCGATCACCACTTTCCCTGACTGGGAAACCCTGCCCTACGATAATTTTTCGCCACACCCGGATATCGTCTCCGAGCGACTGGCAACCCTGTACGGTCTCCCGGAGCAGCAGCGCGGCCTGTTGATCGTCTCTGCACCTACCCTGTTGCAGCGATTACCGCCGCGCGATTTCATCTTTCAGAACAGCCTCATTCTGAAAACGGGGGATACCCTCAACCTGGATGAGATGCGCAGCCGCCTGGAGAGCGCCGGCTATCGTTGTGTGTCACAGGTGATGGAGCACGGTGAATTTGCGGTGCGTGGTTCACTGCTGGACCTCTATCCGATGGGCAATCCCCTGCCGTTCAGGTTCGACCTGTTTGACGACGAGATCGAATCGATCAAGACATTCGATGCCGAGACACAGCGGTCGCAGGAAACGCTCGACTCCATTCGCATGCTGCCGGCCCGCGAGTTTCCCATGGACGAGGCCGCGATACGCACCTTCAGGCACCGCTTTCGATCGATGTTTGCTGGCGATCCGCAGAACTGCCCGGTTTACCGCGACGTCAGCAACGGCATAGCCCCGGCCGGAATCGAGTATTACCTGCCACTGTTTCTCGAGGAGACCTGCAGCCTGTTTGATTACCTGCCGGGTA
>CAJQNP010000153.1 GCA_905479705.1 uncultured Gammaproteobacteria bacterium | reverse complement strand
CCCTACAAGGCCACGAGTATCATAGAGTTCTGGCGACGCTGGCACATGACCCTGTCCCGTTTCCTTAGGGATTACCTTTATATTCCCCTGGGTGGAAGCCGTCATGGCAAGGGACGCCGCTATTTCAATCTGATGGTGACCATGTTTCTGGGAGGATTATGGCACGGTGCTGGATGGACATTTGTCGTCTGGGGTGGACTGCATGGCTTCTACCTGGTGGTTAATCACGCCTGGCACAGGTTTCGAGGGATTCTGGGGTATGCAGGAACTGAAAGTTCAAGAGCGGGTAAACTGGTAGCCTGGCTGATGACATTTTTGGCTGTGGTGACAGGTTGGGTATTTTTTCGCGCAACCGATTTTCACAGTGCCATTGCGATTCTGGAGGGAATGGCGGGAATCAATGGCGTGGCCCTGCCAAATGCCATTGTTGCCCGGTTGGGTGAGACGGGTTTGTGGCTGCAAGGTGCAGGGGTGGGTGTCTATCTGGGGGGTGGCTCTGACTTTTTCTTCACCTGGATCTGGATAATTGTGTTGCTGGCAGTGGTGCTGATGATGCCCAATACTCAACAGATCATGTCCTCTTTCGAACCGGCGCTGAGGGTTTATCAGTCCGATAATAAATACCAAATACGCCTTGGTGAGCGGCTTACCTCTCGCATTGCATGGCGGCCAGCAACGGGTTGGGCCGTGGCAACCGGTCTGGTGGCGGCCCTGGGCCTGCTGGCCCTGACCAGCGTTTCCGAATTTCTCTATTTCCAGTTCTGATGGCAGATTCAATGCAACGATACCGGCGGTACCTGCAGTTGTGGCTGGTTGTTGTACTGGCGTTTCTATGCCTTATGGCCTTGCTAAACTACCTGGTCGATCCCTACGGAATGTTTGATACCGCCCGGAGCGAGAACTGGAATGCCAGCAAACCGGCTGCCGGTGACCATGTCAGGCTCGCCAAACCCTATCAGGTGACTGGCTATGCGCCACATGCAGTCATTGGCGGCAACTCACGACCCGAGATGGGACTGAATCCTGCAAATGCGTGCTGGCCCGCAGATCTTCGTCCTGTCTTTAATCTTGCACTGCCTGGGGCTAACGTTTATATGCAGGCAAGGGTGCTGCAACATGCAATCGCCGACAGCGACACAAGGCTGGTACTCTGGGGGCTCGATTTCCTCGACTTTCTGAACCGGCATGCAAGTAACAGTCAGCCTCTGCAATGGCCACCAGGGCGCACGGAGTTCGAGGATCGTCTGAAGGTAAATGCCGACGGTAGCGAGAATCATGGCTACAGCAGGAAAAGGCTGCAGGATTACCTGCAGGCCCTGTTTTCCCTGGATACGGTAAAAGACAGCCTGAAGACCCTGTCTGGACAGGCAGAGCTGCATTCCTCATCTATACGGCGTGATGGCTTTAACCCTGCCCGGGATTACCTGGATATCATTGAGTGGGAGGGGCAGGGAGTACTCTTCCAGCAGAAGAACCGTGAAATTTCAAGAATGTTCTCCCGTAGCGGGATAAGGCTGTTTCAGGGAGACAGCCGGTGGTCTCAGGACTTCGAGAGCGTACGCAGACTTTTGCAATTTGCACGGAACCACAATGTAACAGTCGTACTTTTCATCAACCCATATCATGCCGACTATTTGCTAACGCTCGATCTGGCGGGGCATTGGCCGCAGTTCGAGTCATGGAAAAGGCAACTGGCTGGCCTGGCCAGTGAGTTCAGTATTGAGCTTTGGGATTTCAGCGGGATCAATGCCCTCTCTATGGAGCAGGCGCCAGTGCCGGAAGATAAACAGACAACGCTGGAGTGGTTTTGGGAGCCAGCACATTACCGGATGGAGTATGGCGACTTGATGCTTGGCAGCATGCTGCAACGCACCTGTGGAGAGGGAGATGTTAGTCCTGTAGGCTCTTTAATAACAACCGGGAATATTGATGCTCATATAAGTCGATTACGCACAGATATGCTGCATTACAAAGAGCAGTATGTCCAGGCTGTAGAACGCTTGAAAGTATTGCGACCTGATGATGGCCAGATCACACCACCCTAGTCCATTTGTGGCCAACAGTCAGATTGACAAAATATGATCTGTAGCAATTCACTGACGTATTGATGAGGATATGAATCTGATATGAATCTCTTTAATGATCTGGCGGATTTTAGTATTGCCGAAATAAGGGAACTGATCGCGCTTGCCCACAGACTGGATGAAAAACCCGAGCCACGGGCGCTCGCAGGTAAAGTACTGTCACTGCTGTTCCTGAGCCCGTCGTTGCGGACGCTGATCTCGTTTCAGTCAGCCATGGTACGGATGGGGGGCGGAACCTTCGTCGTTTCACCGGAGATGTCGATTCACGGCCTCGAATCTCGCTCCGGTATTGTCATGGACGGTGTCGCCGCCGAGCACATTCGCGAAGCGGTCCCTGTCATCGCGTCCTATGGTGATGCCATCGGTATTCGTGCGTTTGCGAAAAGAGAAAATCTCGATGACGATCTTACCGATCGCGCATTCCATGAGTTAACATCATTAGTGGATACGCCATACATTAATATGGAATCGGCCATCAATCACCCTTGCCAGAGTCTTGCAGACTGGAAAACCCTGGATGATCTGGGGATACCTGCCAACGGTGGCAAGTTCGTATTATCCTGGACCTGGCATCCGCAACCACTGCCGCTTGCAGTCCCTGCGGCAACGGTACATATGGCTGCACTACGCGGGATGGATGTCACGGTATTAAGACCTGAAGGCTTTGAGCTGCCGGGTGTCATTATGCATAAGGCATATCAAGCGGCGGCGATGAGCGGCGGGTCGGTGATGGAGACCGATGATCGTTCCGCTGCGATGCAGGGCAGCCAGGTTATTTATGCCAGTTCCTGGGCATCAGCACGGTGCTACGGTAACAAATGTGCTGAAGACGAGATCAAGCCCGAACTACGCGACTGGTGTGTAGACGAACCCTGGTTCGAGAATATGGCCAAAGACTGCCGCTTCATGCACTGTCTGCCGGTGCGCCGGGGTGTCGCCGTCACTGATCGCA
>CAJQNP010000152.1 GCA_905479705.1 uncultured Gammaproteobacteria bacterium | reverse complement strand
CGCCGCCGGAAACGGCCACCGCAACATCGGGGTTCACCTCGGGATAGGCTTCTGCCCAGGCCTGCGCAACATTGACCAGGGTGTCCGAACCCTTGTTCTGGATCAGGGTGCGAGCCTGGGATGTCGTCGTGACAAGCAGGGTGGATACCAGAAATGTTGTGGAAAGGATGTATTTCAGCTTCATGACTTCAGCTCCTGATTTAAATACGGATAGATCACACCCAACCGCAAGAATCTACCAGGAATCTCGTTTGGTTCTGATTCCTGGCAGTCTTGCCTTGATGTTCGGCAGGTATGTATTTGTTAGGTAACTTCTAGAAAGATATTAATCTTTCGTTAGAAACGACAGCCACACTATAACGCTGGAATGTTACCGTTTGGTTACGGTGTGACGGTGCATTTAAAACGCAGGCCAGACTGTCAGTCGCCTGGCTGCCGGGTGGTGGTATCAGGCCTATTTCTTGCCTTTGCCTTTGCCTTTGCCCTTTTTCTTGCCCTTGTTTTTCTTGTCTTTTTTCTTGCCCTTGCCCTTGCCCTTGCCCTTTTTCCCTTTTTTGTCCTTCTTGTCCTTGTCCTTGCCACTGGCAGTGTCTTTCACGGCTGGTGTTTTATCAGGGGTAGGCAGCAGTTGATTGGCCGCGGCGATAACCTTGGCGGCGCGGGCCTCACTGAAGCCCGGAACAGCAGAGACTTTCTCGACAGAAGCACGGGCAAGGCCGGCAACGGTCTTGATGCGATGTTCGGCCAGTGCTTCCGCGGCCGCCGGTCCGATGCCGGGGATATCGATGATAGTTGGATTCATGCTCTTGGCCCCCCAAAGGCTGCATCAATTAGAATTATAGATGCTGGCATCTGGCTGAGGCAGAGGCAATCCTTATTGACTGATTTCTGGTGATAATTTGATCTGGGTCAAATTATCACCGTGATGAACCGCGCGCGTGGTCGTCTTCACGGTACCCCCCGGTGTTGGCCGCTCAGTCGATGAGGGACAGCTGCTGCTTGATATCTTCCCACAGGTCCTCATAGCAGCGGGCAGAGCGGCTATTGGGGGCATATTCGGCCAGCGGGGTACGCTTGGTGCCCATGCGTTCCACGTTGCTGTCGTAGGGTATTGAGGTTTGCAGGAGATTTTTCATGTAGTCCGGTGGTGTATCCACGATAGTACGGTGCATCTTTTTGCGGCGGTCGACCATGGAGAAGAATGGCAGGATCTTGACCGTATCGAGGTCGTGTTGCCGGAAAAAATTGCGGATCTGCTTGTAGGTGCGCAGGGACAGGGTAGTGGGAATGGTGGGCACCACGATGGTGTCGGTCGCCTCGAAGATGTTTTCCGACACCAGGGAAATGCTTGGCGGGCAGTCCAGGAACACGTAATAGTATTCGTTCTTGAACGGTTTCAGCAGCTTGCGCAGCTGGCGCACCGGATTTTTTGTATGTTCCAGGTACAGGTCCATCTTCCGGTAGGAGAAGTCCGCTGGCAGCAGGTCGAGCAGCTCGTAATCGGTGCCGCGAATAAAATCATCCAGATCCCGTTTGCCCTGAACCAGTCGTTTGCCGCCACCCTTGATCCTGGGTTTGATCCGGAAGTAGTAGCTCGCGGCACCCTGCGGGTCGAGGTCCCAGATCAGTGTGGGTGCGCCCTCGCGGGCGGCGAGCCAGGCAAGGTTGACAGCGGTGGCGGTTTTTCCAACACCTCCCTTGATGTTGTATGTGGCGATGACTTTCAAGCGTGCGGTTCCCCCGGTTAATGGCTGGATGCGAACAGTTGTCGAAATCGATCCTGGTGGTCCTGCGCCGAGAAACCGGCGTAGCGGCCGGCAAATTCCTCGCGTGCCTGGTGCTGGCGCCGTTCCAGGCCGTCAATGAGCATGCCCATGGCCAGCAGTGTGTCCGGCGGGACCTTGCCTTCGGCTACCATCTGGTGGCTGAATTCCTTCAGGGTGGCGACCTGTACCTCGTAGTCCTGAAAATTCCCGAGATTGTCCTGCAGTGTCTTGAGTACCTTGATCAATGACTTGATTTCACCGCCCGGGTACAGGCTCTGGAAGAACTCCATCAGGTAGCGCAATTTTTTACAGGTCTTGCGCAGCTCATGGAGATCATCGGCGGGGGACTCCGTCGTGATGGCATCGCCCTCGCGGATGGCGCGCCGGTAGATACGCCAGATCCGTTCGCAGGCTACCCTGGTGACAGGCCGGCCCGCATTATTCAACGTGCTGCGTTCATTGACTGGATCCCCGAGGAACTGGCGCCAGCCGCTGATCAGCCGGCGGTAGCGCGCCGAGTCCAGTGACTTGAGCAGGGACTTGTGTTCAATCTTCTGGTGCCTGAGAAGGAATTTACGCAGTGGTTCGATATCAGCCTGCATGTCTGCTGGCAGGCTGTCACGGTATTCGTCAAAGCTCAGCAGGTAGACATCCAGGTCGCGGCTGGGGCTGGTTATCTGCCCGAGCCAGGCAAACTCGGCTTTATAACGGTCAATGACCCGTTTCGGGAACACTGCCTTTATCTGGGTCAGGGCCGAGCGGGTACGACGGATGGCAACGCGGAAGTCATGCAGGAATTCGCTGTCTGTACCGGTACGTGTGCCGTCCTCGTTTTCCAGCATGATGTCGAGCAGCCGGTGCAGGATGATCTTGGTTGCCTGGTCGGCACGCATATCGGGGTTGAGCTGCAAGCCCAGCTTGGAAGAATAGCCGCCCGGTACCTCTCCAATCAGGGAGAGGGACGTTTGCATGAGGTCGCCCTGTGCCGGGGTCAGGCCCTGCTTGCGGAGCAGGTTTGTCAGTTCCCTGCCGTGCTTTGTATAGCCCCTGACAGGAATGACGACGGCCCGGTTGTCCAGCTTTCGGGAACGGCTGCCTTTCTGGCGCATCAGGGTGTTTTCCTCGAGCGTTAGCCGGGCCACCGTCTTTTTGTCCTTGTTCAGGATGCGCAGACTGGTGATCCTGGAGCGGATTCTGACCTTCGGGAGGAACTCGCGCATTTCAAGCACGGGTTCCATGAGTTTGCGAAACGGCCCTTGCGGCAGGTCCCAGGCAAACCGGGGTGCTGCACGCAGTTTTAAGCGGGGGCAGCGGTACTCTCCCTTCAGGCTTCGCCACACCAGTGTATGTTCATTACCGCTACGGGTGTCTTCGAGCAGGGAACCGTCCTGGTACAGGCGCCAGTCAAAACTGTCGAAGTATGTCCGGTATATAGTTTGTGCCGGTTCCTGGTGCAGCCGGGACCTTTTCTGAAGAATGGACTGCAGATCCTCGAGGCACAGATTTTCAGGAATAATAAATTCAGTACGCATGTGCTGTATCGCCCGGGTGGTCACCGGTGATGGTCATGGCCGGGCAAACGGGCAGGTCAGGCCCCCCTGATGGTGACGCGCATGCCTGAAAGTCGGACAAGACAATTTGTTATATAGTTGATTCTGTCACTAATGCGGCTAATTATGCAATTTTATCACAGGATGCAGCTGTGCCATTGGATCTGGAATGACTCTGGTATGAAACATGGGTGAGTTCATAGCCTTACTGATCTTGCTGGTCCTCTCCGGCGTCTTTTCCGGATCGGAGACGGCCCTGGTGACGCTTTCCCTGGCGCGGGTGGAGGCGCTTGTCGCTGAAGATCGTGCAGGTGCAAGGGCGCTATACCAGCTAAAAATAGATCCCTCGCGGATGTTAACGACCATTCTGATCGGGAACAACCTGGTAAATATAGCAGCCTCGGCGCTGGCGACAGTGGTCGCCACGCGCGAATTTGGCAGTGCCGGTCCCGGCATCGCCGTTGGTTTGCTTACCCTGTTCATACTCGTATTCGGCGAGATTACCCCGAAGAGCATCGCGACCCGCTATTCCGAGCGCATCTCACTGTTCATTGCCTACCCGCTGTTGATCTTCATGCGTCTTATCTACCCGCTGGTCTGGTTCTTTGGCCATTTCACAAACTGGGTACATCGACTGATGGGTGGCAGTGGCGATCCAACGGTGACCGAGCGGGAGTTGATCGGGATGCTGGGCCACGGTGTCAATGAGGGTGCAATCGAGCAGAACGAGAGGAAAATCATTGAGCGCGTATTTGCCTTCAATGATCTGAAAGTCCGGGATGTCATGACACCCAAGGGCCGCATCTTCTCCCTGGACGGGTCACTTACGGTTGCCAGGGCAATACCGCTGGTCTCGCAGGAGCGGTTTTCGCGTATCCCGCTGTACGAGGGGGACAACGACAACTTCACAAAGGTGCTTTACCTGAGGGACCTGTTGCGGGCCTACGTGGGTGGGCAACTGGAAGAGCGGCTGGACAATATTGCACATGAACCGCTGTTTGTATCCCAGTACCAGGCAATTGATGACCTGTTTGCCCGGTTGAGACGGCGTAACCGGCTGTTCTCAATCGTGGTGGATGAATACGGTGATGTACGCGGCATCGTGACACTGGAGGACCTGCTCGAGGAACTGGTCGGCGAGATATACGATGAAAGCGATGTCGAGCCACTGGATGTCGACAGCGTTTCCGGGAATGAAATCGTTGTGGAAGGCGCCACCGAGCTGCGCGTGATAGAAGAGTTTTTTGATATGGATCTGCCGGGAAAACCTACCGACACGGTAAGCCTGTGGATACTCGGCCATACAGAATATATTCCCGGTGAAAATGAAACATTCACCATCGACGGCCTGGAGGTCAGAATTGTAAAGGCGTCGGATCGCAGCATCGATCAGGTCAATATTCATTCGTGAGCGCACTCCGGGCCGATGAATCACTGTGTGTCGATGAGCTCTACATAGCGCTCATCGATTGCACGCTGAGAGTACGTTCCAACTCCACGGCTCTGCTGGCAGACCTGGCCGGGTATTACTCGCATGTCGCCAGTGACCCGGTAACGCCGGATATCGACATCGTTGCCATTGAACGTGATGCACCGGAGCTGGACCTGGATTTTGCAGACTGGAAACGCGCGCCGGGCAAGGCCGGGCGCAAGGACGCCTATGTTGATCTGCCCGGCGGGCGGCTGGTTCGCAAGGTGCGTACCGGCATGGTGTTCCTGCAAAGCGAGTCCCGCAGGGTCGCGGCCGGACCGTGCCAGAAGTACAGCAGCCAGGTAATCAACTTCATCAATTCCCAGTACATGAACTGGTTGCAGAACCGGGGCTGGTTGATTTGTCATGCGGCGGGGCTCGTCTACCGCGGCAAGGGCCTGGGAATAGCCGGGTTTGCCGGCGCTGGCAAGTCGACCCTGATGCTGCACCTGATGGAAGATGACGACGTGTCCTTTCTGACCAACGATCGTCTGTTTATCCACGCGGGGTCCGGGCCGGTGCTGGCTCGCGGGATTCCGAAGTTGCCGCGCATCAACCCGGGTACCATTGTGCACAATGCGCGATTACACAGCCTCATTCCTGTGCCGCAGCGCAAGGCCCTGTTACAGATGCCAGCCGGGGAGCTCCGGGATCTCGAGGAAAAGTACGATGTGCCTGTCGACAGGGTCTTTGGGTCCGGACGAATTCAACAGGAAACTCCGCTGGCGGCATTGCTGATACTCGACTGGCGGCATGACAGTGCAAGGGAACTGCAGGTTGAGCGGATAAAACTGGCTGAACGCCGTGACCTGCTGGAGGCCCTGATGAAGTCCCCGGGGCCGTTCTACCAGTATCCGGATGGTTCCTTCCAGCAGGATACGACCCCCTTTGATGATTCGGCCTACCTGGATGCACTCGATGGTGTTGCAGTGTACGTGGCCAGCGGGCGGGTAGACTTTCCCGCCCTGTCAGAGCGCTGCCTGCAGGAGATACTGGCCTGATAGTATGGTGCGGTGATAAAAATGAAATCGTTCTCTGTGAACAGGGTTGATGGTCAGAAGCTACACGGGGCCATGCAGTGAGTGCCGGCGTTATTCCTTTTTGTGTAAAGGACAGGCGTGTCCTGTTCCTGTTTCAAAAGACCTTCAGCGGGAGAAAGGTCGGGCACCTGGTGGATTTCGGTGGTGGTGGAGAACCGGGGGAGAGTCGCAGGCAAACGGCCATTCGTGAATTCATTGAAGAAACGGAAACCATGTTTTTCTCTGCTGATGTCAGCAGTGCAAGCCTAACGCCGGGGTCTGTTCTGGAGCAGATACCACTTGTCGAGGCCTTGTTTGACAACACCCTGGGAAGTCACCCGGACTGGAGGTGTCGAAGGGGGCCGGGCAGCAGCGGCAAACCGAAGGACTGGGAAACCTTTTTTATCGAGTTTGCTTACCGGGATGTGACGGATATGAACAGGGAGTGGCAACTGGATGCCGGTACACGGTTTTCAAAACGCAGGGAACTGCAGTGGGTATCTGCGGAGACGCTGTGTGACCTCTACGAACGATCGCCTGACAGGCTATGGAAAAGGGTCCGGCAACTGATCAATGCCACAACATTAATTCGATCGATAAATGACTGCATAATCGACCGTTGACGGGGTGTTGATGTCCGTATTTCTACGTAGGCATGCTGGCCAACAGTTAACCGGTTTAACGGTTTGCTGCCTGAAAACAGTGCGGTTAACGCAAAATGCTAACAGGTTTTTTACATCGCGATCATAACTTGCTATCTTTTGCCCATGCGCGCCATCATCACCCGGCACTATAAAACGATTATCAATGCGTCAGACCAGATCCTTGGCTGGGGAGACTCGCCGCGCGACAAGGGCTGGAAGGCCGATGTCGAGTTTGTCAGTTCCCGCCTGCATGAAAATGGAATCAACTTTGATGCCGTCTATTCAAGTGATCTGGAAAGGTCCCGGCAGACGGCGATGTTTCATGCCAAGCTGTTTGGCATACATATCATCCATGACACCAAGGCATTGAACGAGGTCAACTACGGAAAGCTCTACAAAAAGAAAAAGAAATGGGTGGCCGAACACTATCCGCTACACAAGAAGGACCCGGATTTTGTCTATCCCGAGGGCGAAAGTTTCAGCCAGATGCAACAACGCAGTGTCAGTTTTCTCGGGTCGCTGGCACAGGCGCAACAGCAACAGACCATACTGATTGTCGCACATGCCGGAGTAATTAGAGGACTGGTCAGCCACTTCCTTGGCCTGAACTACGCTGACAATCTCAAGCGCAGAATATCACACCGCTATATCGGTGATTTTCAGTTTGAAGGAAAGAACTGTGTGCGTTATGACGAACAGGGGAAGCCATCCGGATTTGTGAGCGAAGGTGCTATCAAGATACCTTTTTCGTGTCCTGAAACAGGTAGTCCGGTAATTTCTTCTGAACCACCGGCTTCGCTATCATATTCCAACCGCTCTGCCGGAGTTATCAGGGCTTCCTGAATCCCCTTGATCAGCTTTGCTGGTCCAGCCGGTTAAGCATTCTTGCAAGGCTCTGGATTGTGACAACACCCTGATACTGCCCCTTGTCCACAACGAACAGATAGCTGGTGTCGTTCTGCTCCATGAGTGCCAGTGCCTTGATGAGAGGCGCGTCAGAATCCAATGACAGGGCCGGTTCCTGTACATAGGGATCGACGGGGGTGTCGAGTAAGCGT
>CAJQNP010000151.1 GCA_905479705.1 uncultured Gammaproteobacteria bacterium | reverse complement strand
AGAAAGCGGCGGCAAAGCTGGATGCCGCCAAGGAAGGTGTCAACGTTGCCATGAAAACGGTAGAAGGCTTTGAGGGTGACGATGTGGTCGAGCGTGCCCGGCTGGAGATGGCGCGTGACGAAACCGTTCGCCACCTGCAACACGAGGAAAAACGCTACCAGATTGCCAAGGACCTGTCGGACAACCTCACCATAAGCTATAACACCTCCGAGGTTGTCATGGCACGGTTGTTACAAACCACCAATGCCAAGGAACGTGTCTATTCCCAGGCAGTGAGTTTCTTCAGCACCAACGAGATCGTGCTGACGGCGCTGTCGGCCTCTTTTACCGGGATGTTCGGGTTGCATGAAGGCACCCAGACGGTGGAGGCCATGAAGGAAGGGGTCAGCCGTTCCCTTGAAGACCTCGCCGAGATTGGCGGCAAGGTTCAGGAGGCTGCGGTCAAGGCCGGATATGGACCGACGGTACGCGCAGATGCTGTTAAAAAGCTGGTCGATTCAGTGGTGACCTGGCAGACTCGCTCACGCGAGGTCATCGAGGAGATGCGTGTACAGAGTACTGCCAATGCAGAGGAAATTCGAGTTGCAGTTGAGGAAGGCAAGCGCAAGCTCGCACGCCTTGCCAATGAAGGCAAGGGTCTTGTGGCCAGCGTTGAATGACAGCGGAGACGCTAACAAGGAGCGTCCCGGGAGGCGCGCAGCCACAAGCCAAGCAGCCGCTGGACGAAGTGATGCTGGCTATGGACGTAGTCGATACACTGCGCCGTCGGCAACGACTCGTGGAGCGGGAATACGATAGCGAGGGTCGTGAACAGGATCTGAAGCAGCGTCTTCACAAGATCTACGCCGCCCAGGGTATCGAAGTGCCTGATCATGTGCTGGAAGAAGGCGTGGCGGCGCTCAGGGAAGAACGTTTTGTTTACAAGTCCCCGCCGAACAACTTTTCCACTCGACTGGCACATCTCTATGTCAGCCGCGGCCGCTGGGGTAAGTGGGTTATCAGCGGCTGTGCCGCATTGCTGCTTGCCTGGCTTGTCTATCACTTCACGGTGGTCGTGCCGCGCGCCGAGCTGCCCGAAAGGCTGGAGTTCGCTTACCAGGCTGTGGTTGAGGTGGCGAAAAGTAATGAGCCCGGGCAGCAGGCGGAACAACTATACAAGACAGCACTATCAGCCCTGCAAGGCGGGGATGAAGACAGTGCCCGCCTGGCGCTTGAGTCACTGCATGACCTGCGTAACACGGTAGAGCAAACCTATACCCTGCAGATTGTGTCACGCCCGGGTGAAAAGTCGGGTGTCTGGCGGATACCCGAGGCGAATCCCGATGCCCGCAACTACTACATCATTGTCGAGGCATTGTCCGCCGATGGTAGAGTGCGGCAGGTGCCGGTCCTCAACGAGGAAACCGGCCGCATCGAACACGTTTCAAAATGGGGGCTGCGGGTGGAAGAGGGCGTGTTCCAGCGCATTGCGGAAGACAAGCAGGACGACGGTATTATCCAGCAGCGAAAATTCGGCGTGAAGCAAAGTGGCCAGCTGCAACCTGACTACCTGATTCCAACGACCGGGGCAGCCATTACCCAATGGTGAGAAAACCAGCATGATCAGTGGAAGAAATACCCTTGGTGTTATAGATGACTCACTCAACAGCGAGCGCAGCAGTATTGATACGGCAGAGAGACGTATCGCGCAAGTAAGCAGTCAATTGCTGGGACAGCAGCAGGCGCGCATCCAGGACTACCATGAGCTGGCGCGTCTGCGGGTCGACATGATGGCAAGGGGCGATATCATTGAGAGCATCGATGTCGTCACGCAACAGGTGGCAGCTGCACTCGAGGCGCGCAAGTCGGTTGAAGTGGAGCTGGATGCCCGGATCACCGGGCTGCAGAATGAGCGTGCTGCGCTGGAAGTCGAACGCGAAAACCAGCGCCTGGTGCTGGAAAAAGCTGCCGAGGTCCTGGATGTCGCAGAAGCAGCAACACAGGCGCGCCTGGATGCGGATAATGGTTACCTGGCACAGGAACAGCGCGTCCAGGAAGCCGAACGTATCGCCATGCATGCCGAGGACAAAGCTGGCCACAGTGAGCAAGAGCAGGAGGAGAAAGGGCAGTCGTATCGTGATGACGCACTGTTCATGTATCTCTGGGGACGTCACTACGGCACATCACAATACAGCGCATGGCCGCTCACTCGCTGGCTAGATAGCCGGGTGGCGCATCTGGTGGGGTTTGCAGATGCCCGTGCCAACTATGCCCGCCTGAAGGAGATACCGTTACGACTGCGCGAACACGCTGATCAGAAAAAACTGGCCGCTGAAGCCACCTTCGAGATGCTGCGCGGACTCGACGAGGCTGCCCGCAAGGAGGACGGCATCGTAGAACTGGATGCTGCCAGGGACAAAGAGCAGGCCGCTCTCGAGGCAATTGATACCCGTATCGAGGAAGCCGCCGGGCGTTATGAACAACTGCTGGTGCGCAAGGAGCACTTTGCTGCAGGCGAAGATGAAGGCTACCGCAAGGCCGTCGAGTACGTCACCTCCGAGCTGCGCCGTGATGACGTGCGTGAATTGCGGCGCGATGCCATGGCGACGCCCTTTCCGGATGATGATCTAATCGTCAACCGCTTGTTTGAGCACGATCAGGACGTACAGGCGCTCGAGAGCTCACTCAATGAATTAAAAAACGCACTGCGCAAACAACACAAAAAACTTCAGGAGCTTGAATCGCTGCGTACCGACTTCAGGCGTCGCCGCTATGATCAGGCGGGCTATAGTTTCTCGGATGGCTCACTGGTCGCAGTCATGTTAAACAACTTCATCAAGGGAATGCTTGACCGCGATAGTCTCTGGCGGGTGCTGGAGCAACAGAAACGCTACCATCCTCAGCGAACAGACCCCACCTTTGGTTCCGGTGGTTTTGGGCGGGGAACTGTATGGGGCGGGCGCTATGGCGGCTTTGGTGGAGGACGTGGTGGCTTAGGACGTGGTACTACACCGGGAAGAGGACGTGGCGGATTTGGAAGTGGTGGAGGTGGCTTTCGCACAGGTGGTGGTTTCTGAATCTATGTGTGTTAGCCGTATCCAGGTGCGCAGATTTTCGCCGGGCTGGATACCAGGAGATATGTAGTACCGGGCGTGAACACAAAGCGAGGACCGGATGAGTAGCAGCCCGTGGGTCGGGCATTACCTCACGGCCGTAATGCAATAGCATTATGATTACAGTATAAACATCAACAGTCAGTGTTATGACTGCAATTCCAAAAACCACTATAACGAGGAGAAATACCATGGGACTATTTGATTTTGCAGCTGATTTCGGCAAGAAACTGTTTGGCAAGGACGAAGATCCATCCGAGGAGATCAAGGCGCACATCGAATCAGACAATCCCGGTGTTCGCAACCTGGGCGTTGCCTATGATGATGGCAAAGTTGATTTAAGTGGAGAGGCGGACAGTGCTGAAGTAGTTGAAAAGACCGTGCTGATCGCGGGCAACGTACAAGGGGTGACAGAGGTATCTGCAGAGAATATCAGTGCACCACCTCCACTGCCAGAGCAACGAGTCGAATACTACGTCATACAGAAGGGAGACACACTGTCAAAGCTTGCCAAGCAGTATCTCGGTAATGCCATGGATTACCCCAAAATCTTTGAAGCCAACCGGGAAGTGATTAAAGATCCTGACCTGATTTATCCGGGACAAAAAATACGCATCCCGTTGGAATGAAACATCCGACCGCGTCAGATATTTCCGTCCTTGAGTATTACATGCCGATGTAACAATACAATCATGGTTATAGTAACGGGGGTGATGCTACAAATGGTTCTGGATAATTTTGGTGTTTATGTTGGCAGGATAGCCGGTTATTTTTATGGAAGTACTGGCGGCCTGCTCGAATCCCTGGGTCGTGCCGCCCTGAGTCGGAACGTTCCCCGGAATTCTCAATCCATGTCTCAGCAATGCCCAACACCAAGGGATCCCGATCCCCCGGTCTCAACGACATAACCCCATGAATCCTATGATGTGAGTGGTGACCGACTTGGGACCAAGGGATTATGGGCAATGGACAGTCCCTTGGTGTCAGTCTCATAAGACCCTGAAATAAATGGAGAGATGGTGGGCCTGGAAAGACTCGAGCCTTCGACCAAGGGACTATGAGTTTCCCCTTTCCCTATGCCTGTTTGGGTGAAGCAAGGACCGCCAACTTTGGGTGGGCCTCACATATATAGGAATGTCGGCGAGGGGATCCCTCAGAATCGACCCGGTGACTGTCGCTCTAATGGCCGCCGCCGATGCCGCCCGATGGGGCGCGCAAGCCGAAGAAATTGAAATGGATCCCGGGACGTCTCTCGAAGGGGCCGCTAGTCGATTTCAGTCTCCGACGTCCCCAGGATGCCGCCGGAGTGACTCAGTATAGATTTCCGGATTTCATTGATTCAATTTAGTCAGTGGCTGGGGTTCTGACGGAAAAACAGGCTGAGTGCCTTATGCACTTCAGGATAGGTATCGTTGAGTAAGCCAGGTTTTTCAAAGAATACTTCACTCATAACCGCAAGGAATTCCGCCGGGGCAGTGGCGCCATAACGGTCCAGTCCTGGTTTTGGGCTACGTTGGAAGTCTTCATATGCATTAGTGAATATATTCGACCAGGATGTTGCACTGATGTCTTCGTGCATTGGC
>CAJQNP010000150.1 GCA_905479705.1 uncultured Gammaproteobacteria bacterium | reverse complement strand
CATCTTAGAACGCGTGCCTTGCGCAAACTGTTTCACCTGCCGGCGTTTAATATCACCGACGGCCTGAATGATTATGACGAGGACTTTACCGGGTTTGCCGGCCTGGGTGATACCGTGACGCACGAGATGAAGCGCATGCTGAAGCGGGAACTGGAAGCGGCTGACAGGGCAGCGGATGAATCGACAACAGATGCCAGTGACGCTGCGCTGGCAGGGGCGATCGACGATACCGATGAACAGCCACGGGATGAGAATGATGATTCCGAAGAGACGGTCTAGACTGCCCGCCAGCCGTGTATTCACTGTCCTGTAATTCAGAATACAAACAACTAACATTGCCCCTTCTTGCTGTGGGCGAATAGCAGAACACCAACAAGGAACCCGTATTGCCAAACCTTAGCGAGAATACCCCGAATGGCAAGGCACGCGCGGCAGCACTGGCGGCGATGGCCAGCGTCGTTGCGAAACCTGCCGGTATCGTGCCGTATGCCTCGGCAGGCAGCCTGCTGATTATCGGCGAGGCCTCACAGGCGCTTGCCGTGGCGGAAGACTGCAAGGAATTCGACGACATTCGCTGCAACGTCGTTGTGAGCGCTGCCGATGTCGCCATGGATACGCTGGAGCAGCGCAGCGCGGGCGCTATCACGGTCATCAAGGCGGCCATTGAATCGTTATCCGGTTTTCTGGGCGCGTTTCAGCTGACGCTGGTTGCGGACAGCGGCGACACCCTTATCAATGAGGTTACCCAGGGCCGCGGCCTGTTCGACCTGGTACTGGACCTGGGCACAGAACCCTTGATCGACAGCGAGATCCCGCCACCCGGTTATTTCACGGCCCGCGACGAGGCCGCCCTGCAGCAGGCCCTGGGTGAGATCCCCGAGCTGGTCGGCGAGTTCGAGAAGCCGAAGTTTTTCAACTACGACGCCAGCATCTGCGCCCACGGGCGCAGTGGTATGACGGCCTGCACGCGTTGCCTGGACGCCTGTCCCACCGACGCCATCCATTCGCTGGGCGACAGCATCGAGGTCGATCCCGGCCTGTGCCAGGGGGCAGGCAGCTGTGCCACGGCCTGTCCTGCCGGCGCCATCACCTACAATTACCCCCAGCTGGGCGACGGCCTGGAAAGGCTGCGTGCACTGTTAAAAGAGTACCGGCAGCAGGGTGGTCATGCCCCCGTCGTGTTGTTTCATGATGGCATGGAAGGCCTGCAAATCCTGTCTGATCTGGCAGCGCGGTTACCCGAACAGGTCCTGCCGGTCGAGGTGGAAGAGATTGGCAGTATCGGTATGGATACCTGGCTGGCGGCGCTGGCCTACGGTGCCTCTGGCGTGGTGCTGCTTGGTCATGCACAGGTACCCGCGTCTGTCGATCACGAGATCCAGCTACAGTTGGACACCGCCCATGCCCTGCTTGCCGGGATGGGCTATGACAGCGGGTTGCTGCGCTATGCAGACACTGCAGACCTGCTTGATGCGTTGACCACGGAGGCAACTCCAGAGCGGCCTGCCGCCGGCTTTGCCGGCATGGACGACAAGCGCACGGTGATCCGCTTCGCCGTGGATCACCTGTTTGCCGCGGCGACAAGGCAAACCCGCCCACTGGTGACATTGCCCACGGGGGCGCCCTTTGGTGAAGTATTGCTCGATCAACAGCGCTGCACCCTGTGCATGGCATGCGTGTCCCAGTGCCCGGCAAATGCCCTGTCCGCCGGTGATGAGACACCGCAGCTCGGGTTTATCGAGGCCAACTGCGTGCAGTGTGGTCTGTGCTGCCGCACCTGCCCGGAAGACGCGATCTCGATTTCGCCGCGTTACCTGTATGACTTTCCGGTGCGCAATACCCGGCGCGTGCTCTACGAGGAAGCAGCGTTCGCCTGCATCAGCTGCGGCAAACCGTTTGCCACGCGCAGCGTGATCGAGAACATTATTAAAAAGATGCAGGGGCACGCCATGTTCCAGGGCGCTGCACTAAACAGGATCAAGATGTGCGAGGATTGCCGGGTGCAGGATATTTACGGGAACGATGACAATGATGCACACATCAAGGTTGACCCGGCGCCGGGGCGGAAACTGTCATGAGTGAACAGGGGTCCCGGCCGGACACGGTGGTACTGGAGCCCGGCGATGCAGCGCGCGCCGAAATCTACCGGTTACTGGGTGGTTTGCTCGCCGGCCCACCGGATGAATCACTGCTTGAACTGCTCGCCGAGATCGATGCCGGTGAGCCAAACGCCAACCCCATGGCGGCCACCTGGCAGGCCCTGCAGGCCGCCGCCAGTGACACCGATGTTGACCAGCTCGGCGAGGAATATTTCAATTTATTCATAGGCCTGGGTCGTGGAGAGCTGGTGCCCTACGCGTCGTTCTATATCCATGGTTTTCTCATGGAAAAGGTGCTAGCCTCGTTACGCAGCGAGTTACAGGCGCTCGGCTTTGAATTGCAGGAGGGGGTTTCGGAGCCGGAGGACCACGTCGCAGCGCTCTGCGAGACCATGGGGATGATTATTTCGGAAACTGGTCTATCCTTGGAGCGACAGGCGGCGTTTTACGACGCCTATCTTGCAGTATGGATGGCTGATTTTTTTACTGATCTCCGCGAAGCCGAGTCAGCGCAGTTTTATCGCTCAGTTGCATTGCTGGGTCAGCAGTTCATGGAGATCGAATCGCAGTATTTATCAATGCCAGCCTGAATGACACAGACATGTCAGCAAGGTGGCCACTTCAGTTAACGTTGGAGGAGCAATGATAAAAGACAAGACTCGTTTTACCGCCAATCGCAGGATCTTTCTCAAGGGTGCCGCCGCTACCGGTGGTGCCGCAGCCCTGACCGCCGCGTCCGCCGCCAACCTCATCGATGAAGAGGCGCAGGAGGTCACAAGCACCGATGCTGTCGATAGCAAGGCATCGAAGGGCTACCACGAAACACAACACATCAAGGACTATTACCGCATACTCCGATCCTGAATGCGGCGAATGGTCCTGCACACGACATAGAGAAAACAACACAGTACAGCAACACGTCAGGCAGTAAAAAACCGTCCGGAGGCTGGATATGAAGCTGGTCAAGAAACAGGGTAGCAACGCATCAACCGCGCAACCTGCCATGCTAGGCGCCACGATCGATCGGCGTACCTTTCTGAAACAATCCGGTATCACCGCGGGCGGTGTTGCAGCAGCCGGCACGCTGTCCATGTCGATGATGAAGAAGGCCTCCGCCACAACGGCGGCGAGGTCCCCGACCGACGAGGGCAATCCCGAACAGATCCGCACCATCTGCACACATTGCTCGGTTGGCTGTGGCGTCTACGCGGAAGTCGAGAACGGCGTGTGGACCGGCCAGGAACCGGCCTTTGACCATCCCTTCAACAAGGGCGCGCATTGTGCCAAGGGCGCGTCGGTACGCGAGCATGGTCACGGTGAACGCCGCCTGAAATACCCCACCAAGCTCGTCAACGGCAAGTGGGTCCGGGTTTCCTGGGATGAGGCCATCAACGAGATCGGCGACCAGATGCTGTCCATTCGCGAGCAATCCGGTCCGGACTCCATCTACTGGCTGGGCTCGGCGAAGCACAATAATGAGCAGGCCTACCTGTTCAGCAAGTTCGCCGCGTTCGCCGGCACCAATAACATGGATCACCAGGCACGTATCTGTCACTCCACCACGGTCGCCGGTGTGGCGAACACCTGGGGTTACGGTGCCATGACCAACTCCTACAACGATATTCACAACAGCAAGGCGATCCTGATCATCGGCGGCAACCCGGCCGAGGCGCACCCGGTGTCCCTGCAACACCTGTTCCGCGCCACGGAACGCAACAATGCACCGCTGATTGTGATTGACCCGCGCTTCACGCGGACCGCGGCGCATGCCGACCAGTACGTCCGCCTGCGTCCCGGTACTGACGTACCGGTTGTGTGGGGGATGCTCTGGCACATCTTCGAGAACGGCTGGGAAGACAAGGAATTTATCAAGCAGCGCGTCTATGGCATGGACGAGGTGCGCGCCGAGGTCGCCAGGTGGACGCCGGATGAGGTGGAGCGCGTCTCCGGTGTGCCGGAGGAGACCATCAAGCGTGCCGCACAGACCATGGCGGAGCATCGTCCAGGGACATTCATCTGGTGCATGGGCGGTACCCAGCACACGGTCGGTAACAACAACACCCGCGCCTACTGCATCTTCCAGCTGGCGCTGGGCAACATGGGTGTGGCCGGTGGCGGCACCAACATCTTCCGCGGCCATGACAACGTGCAGGGCGCGACCGACTTCGGTGTCCTGAGCCATACCCTGCCCGGCTACTACGGGCTGTCGGAGGGTGCGTGGAAGCACTGGGCAAAGGTCTGGGATGTCGACTACGACTGGCTCAGCAGCCAGTTTGACCAGGGCAGTTACGAGGAGGCCGGGGGCAAGCCCGCCAAGCCCATGAATACCAAGGGCATCCCGGTGTCGCGCTGGATCGACGGCATACTGGAGGACAAGGCCAACATCGCGCAGAAGGACAACGTGCGCGCCATGGTGTTATGGGGGCACGCACCGAACAGCCAGACACGTGGCCCGGAGATGAAGGAGGCCATGGAAAAGCTCGACTTGATGGTGATCATCGATCCCTATCCAACGGCCAGTGCCGTGATGCAGGATCGCAGCGACGGCGTCTACCTGTTGCCGGCGGCCACGCAGTTCGAGACCTACGGCTCGGTGACGGCCTCGAACCGCTCGCTGCAATGGCGTGACAAGGTCATCGACCCGCTGTTCGAGTCGCTGCCCGATCACACCATCATGTACAAGTTCGCCAAGAAACTCGGCTTTGGCGACGAGCTCGTCAAGAACATCCAGGTCACCGATGACGAGCCGCTGATCGAGGACATCACCCGCGAGTTCAACAAGGGTATGTGGACCATCGGTTATACCGGGCAGAGTCCGGAGCGCCTCAAGGAACATCAGCAAAACTGGCATACCTTTGACTACACCAGCCTGGAGGCCAAGGGCGGTCCTGCCAACGGTGACTACTATGGCATGCCGTGGCCTTGCTGGGGCACCGCCGAGATGAGACACCCGGGCAGTCCCAACCTGTATGACACCAGCAAGGAGGTGGCACGTGGTGGCCTGAATTTCCGTGCGCGCTTCGGTGTTGAGCGCGACGGCGTCAACCTGCTTGCTGAGGGCTCGTGGAGCAAGGGTGCCGAGATCAAGGACGGCTACCCGGAGTTCAGCGCCGATGTCCTCAAGAAGCTCGGCTGGTGGGACGACCTGACGGCCGAAGAAAAACAGCTCGCCGAGGGCAAGAACTGGAAGACGGATCGTTCCGGCGGCATCCAGCGTGTCGCCATCAAGCACGGTTGTGCACCCTTCGGCAATGCCAAGGCACGCGCTGTGGTGTGGACCTTCCCGGACCAGGTACCGATTCACCGCGAACCGTTGTATACCTCGCGGCGCGACCTCGTCGAGAAGTACCCGACCTATGCGGATCGCAAGGACTTCTACCGCCTGCCGACGCGCTATGAATCGATCCAGGTGAAGGACTATACCGGCGATTATCCGCTGATCATGACCAGTGGACGGCTGGTGGAATACGAGGGTGGTGGCGACGAGACGCGATCCAACCCGTGGCTGGCCGAGTTGCAGCAAGACATGTTTGCCGAGATCAATATCGTCGATGCCAATAACAACAACATCAAGGACGGCGAGCAGATGTGGCTCGAAGGTCCGGAAGGCGGGCGCATCAAGATCATGGCCAAGGTCACCCAGGAGGGGGTTGCGCCGGGGGTGGTGTGGATGCCGTTCCACTTTGCCGGACATTTTGAAGGCAGGGACCTGAGGGATAAATACCCGAAAGGCAGTGATCCCTACGTACTGGGTGAGGCCTGCAACACGGCATTCACCTACGGTTACGATTCCGTTACCCAGATGCAGGAAACCAAGTGTTCCCTGTGCCGCATCACACCCGCTTGAGAGGAGACTGACACATGGCCCGAATGAAATTTCTCTGTGATGCGGAACGCTGTATTGAATGCAACGCCTGTGTGACGGCATGCAAGAACGAAAACGAGGTACCCTGGGGTGTAAATCGACGACGTGTGGTGACCATCCATGATGGATCGCCCGGCGAGCGTTCCCTGTCGGTAGCCTGCATGCACTGTTCCGATGCACCCTGTGCCGCGGTGTGCCCGGTCGACTGTTTCTACACCACCGACGACGGCGTGGTGCTGCACGACAAGGACATCTGCATCGGCTGTGGCTACTGCTTCTATGCCTGTCCGTTCGGTGCGCCGCAGTTTCCCGTGGCCGAGGCCTTTGGCCAGCGCGGCAAGATGGACAAGTGCACCTTCTGTGCCGGTGGACCGTTGCCGGATAACTCGCCCGAGGAATACTCGAAGTACGGTGCAAACCGCCTGGCTGAAGGCAAGTTGCCGCTGTGTGCCGAGATGTGCGCGACGCGTGCCTTGATTGCGGGTGACGGCGACACGGTCTCCGATATCTTTCGCGAACGCGTCACCTGGCGTGGCTCATCCGGTTTTGCACATGGCTGGGGCGTGGCCTACAAGAATCAGCACAGGGACAGCAAGGGCAAGGCAGTCGAGGGCAAGGCCGCGGGTGGTGATTGATTCAATCGGCACGGGTGTTCGGCATAACGCAACCCCCTTCTCTACCGTGAGCAGGGTTTGAAGCGATTATCTGCAGACAAACAACGAACAGGGACAGGTGGTAATGGCAGCACAAACGCGAACAGCTAATCGGCATCACCGCATCATTATCTGGTCGTTACTGTTGCTGGTTGCAGCAACCCTGTTGCTTCCGCTCATTCCCTATGCGATGGACTATGTCGATCCCAGTGGCACTGTGCCCAATCCGGGTGCCGACCTGTGGCGCGATGTGCGCAACGGCAATATCGGTACCAGCCAGGTGCTGGGCGTCGATGCCGGCGTGCTTATCAACGACAATGGTGAACGCTGGCGCCACTTTCGCATGAACCAGCTGATACCCGTGGGCGCGATGTTCATGGGCAGTGTGCTGGCGCTGATTGTCCTGTTCTACCTGGTGCGCGGTCCGTTACGCATACAGGGCGGTGCCACAGGTAAAATGATCCGGCGCTTTTCCGTATTTGAACGTACCACGCACTGGTTCACTGTCGGCCTGTTCTGGTTGCTGGCGCTGACCGGGCTGATCCTGCTGTACGGGCGCTTCGTGCTGATCCCCGTCCTGGGGCCGGAAGGTTTCGGGTTGACGGCATCGGCCTGCAAGGAAGCGCATAACCTGTTTGGCCCGATGTTCCTGGTTGCCCTGTTGATGATGTTCTTCACCTTTGTCAAAGACAATATCTACGCGCGCGGCGACATGACCTGGCTGCTGAAAGGCGGCGGCATGCTGGGTGGCGACCATGTCAGTGCCGGGCGCTTCAATGCCGGTGAAAAGATCTGGTTCTGGATTGCCATGATCGGCGGCGCGGTGTTGATCGGTTCCGGGTTTGTACTCGACTTTGCCGTGTTCGGTCAGGGTCGCGAAGTCATGGCAATTTCACACGTGCTGCACGGTATTGCCGCGCTCATCGTGATCACGGTGTCATTTGGCCACATCTACCTGGGTACCGCCGGTGTTGAAGGCACTATCGGCAGCATGGTCAACGGTGAAGTCGACGAGGCCTGGGCGAAGTCGCATCACGATCGCTGGTATGCGGAGGTCAAGGCCGCGGAGGGTGGCGGCGAGAATGAGGAATCGGCCGGAGGTACTGCCGCAACGGGTGTGGCCAGCCCGGCACGGGATGCCTGACAATTGAATATGACGGGGTGCCTCCCGAATGCAGGGCCGAATCCATTCGGCCAGCCCGGGTTGTTTCAATGCTGTTGGCCGAATGAGTTCGGCCCTGCAAAATATCGAAGCAGGTAAAGGACGCACTATGTTTGCACAACTCGTAGACGGTATCTTCTGGGACATTGCCCTGTGGGTGTTTGCAATCGGGGTAGTGTGGAACATCCTGTCGATCTTCCGTGTGGGCAACAAGCCTGATTATTCAGAGCCGCGCGGATCCGCAGTGGCCGGTGCCGTTGCTACCAACCTGCGGCGCTTCATGCCGCGCAGCGAGATGGTCTCGCGTACCCGCCTGCAGGTCATCGCCGGCTACCTGTTTCACCTCGGCCTGTTTGCGCTGCTGTTTTTCGCCGCGCCGCACGTGCTGTTTATCGAGGCGCAGACCGGGCTGGGCTGGACTTCGATGCCTTACTGGGCCTTTATTATCGCGGCGCAACTGTCGTTTACAGGTCTGCTGCTGTTATGGGTGCACCGCGTCATGCATCCGGTGACACGCCTGCTCTCCGACATGGATGATCACATGGCATCGATCCTGACCTTCATCGTGATGCTCACGGGTTGCATGGCGCTGGTCGAGGCGTTCGAGGGGTTGCGTGTCCTGCATCGCTTCACCGTGGAAATCCTGATGGTGTACTTCCCGTTCAGCCGGCTGATGCATGCCTTCATGTTCATACCCAGTCGCGCCTTTACCGGCGCCTGGTTCGGCCGCCGTGGTGTCAAGGCGTAGCATCGTTACAGGAGAACAGCTTGATGAGTGACAGACTGGAACAAGGGCTGGATGCCATGCGCGGACAAATGGACACCCGTGTGATGTCCTACCTGTCATCATGTGTACACTGCGGCATTTGCGCGGACGCCTGTCTGTTCTACACGGAAACGGGCGCTGCCCGCTATACACCGATCTACAAGGTTGAGCCGTTGCGCAAGTTATGGAAGCGTGAGTACACCTTCTGGGGCAAGCTCGCCAGTTCGATGGGCCTGGTTAAACCCATGACCGAGTCGGACCTGTCTGACTGGGAAGAACTGGTCTATGACGGTTGCACCATGTGCAGTCGCTGCAGCATGGTCTGCCCGGTGGGCATCGATATCGCCTACATGATCCGCAAGGTGAAGGAAGGACTGGCCGCCGCCGGTTACTCGCCGGAAGGGCTGGTCGAGGCCGGCAAGCGCGCGCTCGAGATCGGCAGCCCGATGGGCGTCACGCTGAAGACGCTGCAGGCGACCATCCGTGTGCAGGAAAAAGAAACGGGTATTCCCATACCCCTTGATGTTGAGGGCGCCGACTACATGTGCCTGTTTTCCTCCGGCGAGATTGCCGGTTTCCCGGAGTTCATAGGTTCGCTGGCAAAGATCTTCAAGGCGACCGGGGTGTCCTGGACCATCAGCAGCGAATATTTCGAGGCGACCAATACCGGCGTGCAGCTGGGCAATTCCAGGCTTGCCGCAACCCTGGTGGAACGCGTCGTCAGTGCCGCGGAAAAACTGAAAGCTAAAAATGTCATCAGTCCCGAGTGCGGCCATGCCTATACCACCATTCGCTGGGACGCCCCCAACATTATCGGACGACCGCTGCCCTTCAAGGTGGTGCACATCATGGAACTGCTGGACGAGTTGCGCCGTGATGGCCGGCTGAAAACCGAGGGCATCGCCGGGGAAAAACTCAGCTATCACGATCCGTGCAATGCCGGCCGTCGTGGTGGTGTACTGGATCAGCCGCGCAACCTGCTGGACATGGTCGCGCCCGACTTTGTCGAGCTGCCGGAGACCGGCGCCATGAACTGGTGCTGTGGCGGCGGCGGTGGCGTCAGTTCCAACGAGCGTGCCGACGCGCTGCGACTCAAGGTGTTCGATGCCAAGAAACGTCAGCTCGATGCGGTGCAGCCGCAAGGACTGGTAACGGCCTGTTCAAACTGCCGGCACATGCTGGAAGACGGCCTGGAGGAACATGACATGCATGATATCGAGTTGCTCGGTATCACCGAATTGATTGCCGACCACCTGGTCGAGGAGACCGGCTGACGAACCAGGGCCTCAGGATTCTGTGCCCGGTGCGTTCCACACACCGCTGCGGCCACCGGACTTGTGCAGCAGGCGCACGCTGTCGATAACCATGCCGCGATCAACGGCCTTGCACATGTCGTAAATCGTCAGTGCCGCCACCGAGGCCGCTGTCAGTGCTTCCATCTCGACGCCGGTCTGGCCCTTCAGGCGACAGGCCGTGGTGATGTGTACAGCGTTATTGTCGCTATCAAGCGTGATATCGACATCGATACCGGTCAACATCAGCGGATGGCACATGGGGATGAGGTCGGCACAGCGTTTTGCCGCCTGGATGCCCGCGATCCGGGCGACGGCGATGACATCGCCTTTTTTATGACCGCCAGTCTCGATAAGATGCAGGGTATCGGCAGACATGAAGACACGCGCCTCGGCGCGCGCCTCGCGCACGGTTTCGGCCTTGTTACCGACATCGACCATGCGGGCAGCGCCGCTGGCGTCCAGGTGGGTCAGTTTGCTCATGGATTATCTCTCGACATAAGTGAATATTGCTGATGCCACGTTATTTTGCAAATCTGCTGTCCCTGCTGTTGCTGATCGTTCCGCTTGCCAGCGCGGACGAACGCCCGGTGGTACGCATGGCGACGACCACCAGCACCGAGAATTCCGGGCTTTTCCAGGTCATCCAGCCGGTCTTTGAAGAGGACCTTGGTATTCGCGTGCATGTCATTGCGGTCGGTACCGGCAAGGCGCTGGAGCTGGGGCGTCGTGGTGACGTGGACGTCGTGCTGGTGCATGCGACACCGGCCGAGGAGGCGTTTGTCGAGGCGGGTTACGGTGTTGCGCGTCATGAAATCATGTACAACGATTTTGTCATGGTCGGTCCTCCCGACGACACGGCCGGGGTACGTGGCCTGCAGGATGCCAGCCTGGCACTGGGCAGGGTCGCTGCGGTGAAAGCCATGTTTGTGTCGCGCGGCGATGATTCAGGTACGCACAAGAAGGAACTCGCCCTCTGGAAAGATGCCGGCATACAGCCGCAGGGTAACTGGTATCGCGAGGTCGGACAGGGCATGGGCAAGACCCTGCAGATTGCCGGCGAGACGCAGGGCTATACGCTGGTCGATCGCGGTACCTGGCTGGCCTACCAGGCACGCAGTCCGCTGGAGCTGCTGGTGAGCGGCGCGGCAGGACTGAAGAATCCCTACGGTATCATTGCCGTGAATGCCAAACGCTTTCCCGATACCAACCATCAGGCAGCCGGGCGCCTGATCGAGTGGTTTCAGTCGGACAGGGCGCACGAACTGATTGCCGGTTACCGTGTGAACGGCGAGCAGCTGTTTTACCCGGTCGGGGATTAATCCGCACAGACCATGGACAGCCTGTCAGCCGCCACCTCTGAATCGTTCCGACTGCTGTTCTCGGGAGATACCGACCTGTGGGTCATCATCTTTACCTCGTTCAGTGTCTCGATACGTGCCATCATGATCGCGGCGCCGCTGGCGTTTATCGTGGCCTTCCTCATGGCGCACCTGCGCTACCCGGGGCGTCGCACCATGATCGCCGGCTTCAGTGCCATGCAGTCCATCCCGGCCGTGGTGGTCGGCCTGACGGTCTACCTGGTGCTGTCGCGCAGCGGCCCGCTGGGTGATCTGAAGTTGCTGTTCACGCATTCGGCCATGATCACCGGCCAGGTCCTGCTGGCCTTTCCGTTGCTGGTTGCCATCAGCCACTCGACCTTTCAGGCCGCGGACCAGCGCGTCTGGGAGACCGCGGTGACGCTCGGTGCGAAACCGTACCGCGCCTTTTTTACCCTGCTGCACGAGATACGCTTTGGCCTGATCGCCGCGTTTATCGCCGCCTTTGGCCGCATCATCGCCGAGGTTGGCTGCTCCATGATGGTGGGTGGCAACATTCTCGGCTATACCCGGAACATACCGACCGCGATTGCGCTGGAGACCAGCAAGGGTGAATTTTCACAGGCGATTGCACTGGGTATCGTGCTGTTGTCCATGGCCCTGTTTTTAAATGGACTGCTTGCCTTCTTCCAGGGGCGCGGAGTGATGTCGTCATGAGCGAGATCATTCATTACAGCAATCTCCGCAAGAGCGTGCATGGCGAGTTGCTGCTGAATATCGACTCGCTGGTGATCAACGAGCAGGCCTGTGTGGCATTGAGTGGCCGCAACGGTGCCGGCAAGTCGACCTTGATGCGCATTATTGCCGGCCTTGAAACACCGGACAGCGTCACCGTGACGCTCGATGACAAGACGCTGTCGTGGAGGCGCGCCTGCCAGAAGATGCGCACGCATGTTATATACCTGCACCAGAATCCCTACCTGTTTGACTGCAGTGTCACCGATAATATTGCCTATGGGCTGCGTCGCAAGAAACTGCCGATCAAGGACATCTCCCGCAAGGTCTCGGATGCGCTGGACTGGGCCGGTATCGGGCACCTGCAGCTGCGTAATGCGCGTGAACTCTCCGGTGGCGAGCGCCAGCGAGTCGCCTTTGCGCGGGCGCGCATACTCAGCCCGCGCGTGTTGCTGCTGGATGAGCCGATGACCAACATGGACAGCGAGGCGCGCGAGCAGACCTGCCGCATGATCAGGCGCCTGCGTGAAGACGGTGTCAGCATCCTGCTGGCAACCCATGAATATCACACCGTGGCACACCTCTGTGATGCCCACCTGTCGCTGCAGGCCGGGCGCCTGCATCCGCAACCACTCGAACAGGATGGTGAAGAACGCAAGATTATTCCTTACCGTTAACCGCCATGTGTCCAGGGTGCCTGCACACGGACCAGATCCTGCAGGTTGATGTTTCACACAGGGCTTTCTATTTGCGCAAGAGCGCCTTGCAGGCGCGAATACGGTAACATCCCCGTGAATCATCAGAATGGAATCCCCCATGAAGGACACTGAAATCACCCACCAGCCCAGCTGCGAAGACGAACTCAATATCGGGTTACTCAGCGTTGCCGAGGCGCAGGCACGCATCCTCGACGGCGTTACCGCGGTCACAGAGACCGAAACCCTGCCGGTGCGCGCTGCACTCGGTCGTGTGCTGGCAGAGGATGTGAGCTCGCCAATTGATGTGCCATCACATACCAACTCGGCCATGGACGGCTACGCTGTCCGCGCAGCAGACCTGCCTGCGGACGGTGTTGCTGAATTCCCCGTGCCGGGTACCTCCTGGGCCGGTCGTCCCTGGCTGACCCCGATTGAACCGGGCCAGGCCGTGCAGATCATGACCGGTGGCATGATGCCAGAGGGGGCCGATACCGTGATCATGCAGGAGCAGGTCGAGCGTGAGGGCGACACGGTACGTATCGGCACGGGCCACAAGCCCGGCCAGAATGTGCGTGCGGCCGGTGAAGATGTCGCCACGGGTGCGACTGTCTTTACGGCGGGCAAGCGTCTGACGTCAGCCGATATCGGCGTGCTGGCATCACTGGGTTTTGCTGAAGTGAGCGTCTATCGTCGTCCCAGGGTGGCGTTCTTTTCCACCGGTGACGAGCTGCGCGGTGTCGGTGAGCCGCTGGGTCCCGGCGAGATCTATGACAGCAACCGCTACACGCTGTTTGCCATGCTGAAGCGGCTTGATGTCGAGATCAATGACCTGGGTGTCGTGCGTGACCAGCGCGAGCTGATCAAGCAGGCCTTCCGGGAGGCCGCGGCCAGTGCCGATGCAATCATCACCTCGGGCGGTGTCTCCGTCGGCGAGGCCGACTTCGTCAAGGAGACACTGGAAGCCCTCGGCAGCATGTCCTTCTGGAAGATCGCCATGAAGCCGGGGCGGCCTGTCACCTACGGTCATATCGACAACGCCGTGTTTTTCGGGCTGCCCGGCAACCCGGTCTCCGTGATGGTGACGTTCTTCCAGTTTGTACGTGCCGCCCTGTTGAGGATGTCCGGCGAGGTGAATCCGCAACCCGTCTACACGGTGTTTGCCCGAACCACGACTGCATTGCGCAAGCGCCCTGGGCGCTACGAGTTCCAGCGCGGTGTGCTGCAACAATCCGCACCCGGTGAATTCACGGTGCGCAGTGCCGGCGCTCAAGGGTCCGGTATCCTGCGTTCCATGAGTGAGGCGAACTGCTTCATTATGCTGGAGCCGGACCAGGCCGGCATCGAGGCCGGGCAGCCGGTGCTGGTGCAGCCGTTTCAGAACCTGATTTGAATAATTGAGAGTAACTACAAATGAGCAACCCCAACGAACGCGAATTCAAGCCGCTGAAGATTGCCGTGATGACCGTCTCCGACACGCGCACCGAGGCAACGGACAAGTCCGGCGACACCCTGGTGAAGCTGTTGACCGAGGCCGGGCACGAACTCGCCGAGAAACGCATCGTCCCTGACGACATCTATCAAATCCGTGCAGCCGTTTCGCAGTGGGTCGCCGACGACAGCATCAACGCCGTGATCACCACGGGTGGCACCGGCATCACCGGGCGGGATGCCACGCCGGAGGCCGTCTCCGTGCTGTTCGACAAGCAGATCGACGGCTTTGGCGAGGTGTTCCGTGCCGTGTCCTACGAGGAGATCAACACCTCGACCATCCAGTCACGTGCCGTCGCCGGTGTCGCCAATGCCACCTTCCTGTTCTGCCTGCCCGGCTCA
>CAJQNP010000149.1 GCA_905479705.1 uncultured Gammaproteobacteria bacterium | reverse complement strand
GAGGACACCGTTGATGGCGGCCTTCATGCCCGAGGTGCCGCAGGCCTCCAGCGGGTATTTCGGTGTGTTCAGCCAGACATCAACGCCCGGCAGCAGCTCGCGTGTCATCGACAGGTTGTAGTCCTCGAGCAGGATGACGCGACCGCGAAACTCCGGCATCAGGCTGATTTCATACACCTTCCTCAGCAGTGCCTGCCCCGGTATGTCGTTCGGGTGTGCCTTGCCGGCAAACACCAGTGTCAGCGGTCGCTGCGGATGGTTGACCAGCCGTGCCAGCCGCTCCAGGTCCCGGAAGACCAGTCCGGCCTGCTTGTACGTCGCAAAGCGGCGTGCAAAGCCGATCAGCAGGGTTTCGCGATCATGGTCCGACAGGTGGCGTGTCAGTCGCTTCACCAGCGACCGGGTCTGCGCGCAGCGTTCATACTGGATGGTGGCACGGCGCTTGATCTCGTTCAGGGCCGCTGCCTTGAGTATCTGGCGGACGCTGAGAAATACGTGATCAGGGATATTATCGATGAAGTTTTCCCAGAACCCGACCTGGGTCAGTTGCGCGCGCCAGCTGCCGCCCATGTACATTTCAAACAGGGCGACCCAGGAGCGTGCCAGGTAGGTGTCCGCGTCGGCGCCGTTGGTGATCGAGGTGATCGGGTTTTCAAGGGGCTCGATGTCCGCCCACAGGTCGGCCTCCATTCTCGAGGCTACCTCGCCATGGATGCGGCTGACACCGTTGCGGAAGCGCGAGCCGTGGATGGCAAGCGTGGTCGTCGAGAAGCCGCCCTCGTCACGCGGGCTGGTGCCCAGTTGAAGAAACTGTTGCTGCGCTATGCCCAGCGACGGGATGAAATCCTTGAAGTAGTGGAGCATGGTCTCCTCGCTGAACACGTCATGTCCGGCGGGCACCGGTGTGTGCGTGGTAAAGGCGCTGCCAGCAGCCACAAGCTCAAGTGCACTGCTGAAGTCCATGCCGTTGCTGATGTGTTCCCGGCAGCGCTCCAGGGTCAGGAAGGCCGCATGGCCCTCGTTGATGTGCCATACCGTGGGCTGCAGCTGCAGTGCGCGCAGTGCGCGCACACCGCCGATACCGAGAATGATTTCCTGCTGGATGCGTATCTCGCTGTCGCCACCGTAGAGTTGCGCCGTCAGCTGACGGTCCCCGGGGCTGTTGGTTGCGACATCACTGTCCAGCAGGTAGAGGTGAATGTGTCCGACATTGACCTTCCATACCCTGATGTCGATCGTTCGTCCCGGCAGGTCGACCTGCACGGTGACGGGCTTGCCGTCTGCATCGAGTGCCGGTGCTACCGGCATGTCGGATGAATTGCAGCGCAGGCGTTCGGCGATCTGTGTGCCGTCACAGTCGATGCGCTGCCTGAAGTAGCCCTCATGGTAGAGGATGCCGACGCCCACGAAGGGTACCCAGAGGTTGCTCATGGCCTTGGTGTAGTCAGCCGCCAGGATGCCAAGCCCGCCGGCGTAGATCGGCATGCTTTCATGGAAACCGTATTCAGCCGAGAAGTAGGCGATCAGGTCCGTGTCACGGTCCAGGTAGTCATCCATGCTGATGGTGGGCTTCTGTTCGAGGTAGGTGTCGTAGTTCGACAGCACCTGGCGGTACTCGGCCAGCAGGATCGGGTCGCTGGCGGCCGCATCGATCCTGCTCTGGCGCAGTCGACGCAGGAAGACCTTCGGATTGTGGGAGCAGGCATGCCAGCAGTCCGCATCCAGGTGCCGGAACAGCCCCCTGACACCGTAGTTCCAGCTGTAGTAGAGATCGTTCGAGAGTTCCGGGAGACGTGCGAACTGTTTGGGCAGTAGCGGCTGGATCTCGATGCTGAATTGCGTACCTTTGCCGGTTTGCCCGGCCCTGGGACTGTCACTCATGGCTGTACTCCGTTGCTGCCGTGTATTGACCGCGTATCCGCGCGGGTGCCGGATTATTGTCGCATTGTTCGGGTGGTTCCCGGGTTGGCCTGAAGCCGGCAGCAGTCATGATGGATAAGGTTCGATTTGATCTCACGCCTATCCGTGGACGCCGGTGTGCGCGGCCCTCCGGCTGCCCGGTTTCGGTGGGCGGGAACCCTGTTCCGGCCGGATACATGCTATATTTACAGGCATAAGACAATAATTACATGATCGTCTGTCACAGGGGGCGCAGGTCATGCAGGAAAATACGGTTGAACATCAACCGCTAAATCCATCCTTGCTGGTAACAAGCGACATCAAGGACTGCGTGCAGTGCCTGATCGTTATCTATGGCGAGGAGCACATTGACACGCTTGCGCAGTTGTTGAGCCTGACGGCGTACGCCGAGACCGAGTATTCCCATTTCTGTGTCCTGAAACACTGTAAATAGCCCCTCCTGCCGCACTGCCCGCATGCTTCGGGTTGCGGCTGTCCCACAGTCTCCGGATCGTCAGTGATTCACTAGCTGGCGGCCTGCCCACGGTTCAGTTCACGTTCTATTTCCAGCACCACCTCGGTCATCTTCAGCACGCTGTCCGGATTCAGTGAAATGGATTCGATACCCTGTTCCACCAGCCAGCGGGTAATCTCCGGGAAATCGGAAGGCGCCTGTCCGCAGATGCCGACATACTTGCCGGCTGCCTGGCAGGCCTTGATGGCCATACCCATCAGGGCCGTGACGGCCTCGTTGCGTTCGTCATAGCCGGTCAGCAGGCCGGAGTCGCGGTCGACGCCCAGTGTCAGCTGGGTCAGGTCATTGGAGCCGATCGAGAAGCCGTCACAGTGTTCCAGGAACTGCTCTGCCAGTATGGCATTTGCCGGCACCTCGCACATCAGCATGATCTTCAGACCGGAGTCGCCGCGCCGCAGACCTTCCCGCGCCATGACTTCCAGTACCTGCTGCACTTCCTCGATGGTCCGGGCAAAGGGAATCATCAGCTCGACGTTGCCCAGGCCCATCTCGCCGCGTACCTTTTTCATGGCGGCGCATTCCAGTGCAAAACACTCGGCAAAGCCTTCGGAGTGATAGCGCGAGGCTCCACGCAGGCCGATCATCGGGTTTTCCTCGTGCGGTTCAAAGCCCTCGCCACCCAGCAGGGCGGCGTACTCGTTCGACTTGAAATCACTCATGCGCACGATGACCGGTTTTGGATAAAAGGCGGCGGCGATGGTGCCGACACCCTCGGCCAGTCGGTCGATGTAGAAGTCACGCGGACTGGCATACCCCGCGGTACGGGCAGCGATCTGTTCCTGGATGTCTTCCGGCAGGTAGGCATGTTCCAGCAGGGCGCGCGGGTGTATCCCGATGCTGTTGTTGATAATGAATTCGAGGCGCGCCAGGCCCACGCCGGCATTGGGAAAGGCCGCGTATTCCAGCGCCTGCACCGGGTTGCCGAGGATCAGCATGATGTTGGTCTGCGGGGTTTCCAGCTTGCCCAGGTCAACCCGTTCGCTGGAGTAGGGCAGCAGGCCCTCGTAGACAAAACCGGTATCGCCCTCGACGCAGGAGACGGTGACCTCCTGGCCTTCATGGATGTCATGGGTGGCATCACCGGCACCGACGATGGCCGGTATGCCCAGTTCGCGTGCCACGATGGCCGCATGGCAGACACGCCCGCCGCGGTTGGTCACGATCGCGCTGGCGATCTTCATGACCGGTTCCCAGTCCGGATCGGTGATATCGGTAACCAGTACCTCGCCGGCCTGCAGGTCGTGCATGTGTGACGCCTCCAGGATGATGCGGGCCCGGCCGGCGCCGACCTTCGCACCGACACTCTTGCCCTGTGTCAGTACCCTGCCGCGATCCTTGAGGGTGTAGATATCCTGAAAGGCGTCGGTGCGTATCGAGTGCACGGTCTCGGGGCGCGCCTGCACGATAAACAATTCGCCGCTGACGCCGTCGCGGGCCCACTCGATGTCCATGGGGCGCGGTTTACCGGCCTGTTTCGAGTAGTGTCGTTCAATCGCGATCGCGTAGCGTGCCAGTTGCAGGACCTCGTCATCGCTGATCGAGAAGCGCAGTTGTTCGGCCTTTTTCACGGCAACGTTGCGGGTGGCCTCGGACGTAACCGGGTCCCTGGTGTAGATCATCTTGATGGCCTTTTCACCCAGGTGACGGCGGATGATGGGCCGCTGTCCCTGTTCCAGGGTTGGCTTGAACACCAGGAACTCATCCGGGTTGACCGTGCCCTGCACAACGTTCTCGCCCAGACCGTAGGCCGAGGTGACCATGACGACGTCGCGGAAGCCACTCTCCGTGTCGAGGGTAAACATGACACCCGAGGCACCGATGTCCGAGCGCACCATCTTCTGCACGCCGATGGACAGGGCAATGCTCATGTGATCGAAACCCTTGTCGACCCGGTAATGGATGGCGCGGTCCGTGAACAACGAGGCCAGCACCCGCTTGCAGGTGCGCAGCAGGTGATCGCTGCCGCGTATGTTCAGGTAGGTCTCCTGCTGGCCGGCAAACGAGGCATCCGGCAGGTCCTCGGCGGTGGCGGAACTGCGTACCGCGACATCGGTATCGGTACTGTATTCTGCAGACATCTCCGCGTAGGCAGCGCTGATCTCGTCCGCCAGCCTTGCCGGCAGTTCGGCATCCAGGATCCAGCCGCGTATCATTGCGCCGGTTACCGCGAGGGCGTCGACATCATCGACATCCAGCTCGGCCAGCGCCTCCCCGATCCGTGTTTCCAGTCCGTTGTGGGTTAGATAATCGCGATACGCCTGGGCCGTGGTGGCAAAGCCGTTGGGTATCTTGACGCCTTCACCGGAAAGGGCCTGGTACATCTCGCCCAGTGAGGCGTTCTTGCCGCCGACCAGAGGAACGTCGTCGATACCGAGTTCACAAAAACGGCGAATATACTGAAATGTCTGCATTGGCTAGCCCCCCCCATCCCTGTACATGCATTTATTGTGCGCCAACTCCCGTGATTACAGCAGCGAGAGTGCTTGTATGACATATCTTTTTCTGCCCTGTATTGACGCACATCAATTCACAGGCAGTCATGATCCCACCATGACGCTGTGGATTTCGATCTCCGAAAACAGATAAAAACTTGACCGTAATCAAATCAGGGCCCTGTATAACGGGATAGGCTCCGGTTTTCCTTTCGGCCCGGCAGGGCGACGACGATCCCGTTTCCGAATCGCAGTACCGGGGTGTCTTGTTGCCTGCATGTGTCCATGTGACACAGTCGTAACAAAACTCGTGTGGTACACGTGTAACAATAGTGTAATAAAAATTTTTGTGTGGGCGCGAATCAGGGTTATTAATCACTGCATCGGACGGTATGCTTGTCGCATTAGCTGCTGGATTTTTGTCCGGGCCGGGAACAAGGCACAAGCGCGAGCTGGAAAAATCTACTATGAAACAGTCCGCGGCGGCGGTGTTTAAGGTGGCTCCTGCACTGGGCAGCCATCTGTCGAAGGAGTTTTATGATGTCGGTAACAGCATCGGCAATTAACAAAGAGAAACGAACGCCATGAGCAACGATGCGCAGCGCGGGGCGCAAAGCCTGCCCGCGGGGGTGATGCTGAATGCCTACCCCGACAGCATTGGCGAGAAACTGGCAGACACGGTGGAGCTTCTCGGGCGACCCGAACTCAGGGACGCCTTCTCGCTGTTCTATATACTGCCCACTTTTTTCAACAGTGACCTTGATCGCGGTTTTTCGATCATCGATTACAACATCAACGAAGAACTCGTGAGTCCGGATGACCTGGAT
>CAJQNP010000148.1 GCA_905479705.1 uncultured Gammaproteobacteria bacterium | reverse complement strand
TGTCGTGACCGCAAGATCGTCTTTCATGTCGATGCCGCGCAGAGCGCCGGCAAGATTGATATCGATGTGGAAAAAACCAAGGTCGACCTGATGGCTTTTTCGGCACACAAGGTCTACGGACCCAAGGGTATCGGTGCCCTGTACGTGCGTCGCAAACCACGTGTGCGCCTGGAGGCACAGATGCACGGTGGTGGTCACGAGCGCGGGCTGCGTTCCGGTACCCTGCCGACACATCAGATCGTCGGCATGGGCGAGGCCTTTCGCATCGCTCGTGAGGACATGGTCGAGGACGAGGCACGTATCCGCAAACTGCGCGACCGGTTGTGGAGCGCCATCAGCGACATGGAAGAGGTCTACCTCAACGGCGACATGGACCAGCGTATTCCGGGTAACCTGAACGTCAGTTTCAACTTTGTTGAGGGCGAGAGCCTGATCATGGCATTGAAGGACATGGCCGTGTCTTCGGGTTCTGCCTGCACCAGTTCCAGTCTTGAACCGTCCTATGTGCTGCGCGCGCTGGGTCGCAATGACGAACTGGCCCACAGTTCCATTCGTTTTACCATCGGGCGGTTTACCACCGAGGAAGAGATCGATCACGTTGCGGGTCTGCTCAAGGACAAGGTCGGCAAGCTGCGTGACCTGTCGCCGCTGTGGGACATGTACAAGGAAGGCATTGATCTCGACAGTGTCCAGTGGGCTGCACACTAGGATCGCGGGCATGGCTATTACATTGACAGCAGCAGCCGCCGATCGGGTCAGGGCATTTATCGACACGCGCGGTAGCGGTGTGGGCCTGCGACTGGCCGTGAAGACAACCGGTTGTTCCGGGATGGCCTACGTCATGGAATTCGCGGACCAGGTCGAGGACGATGACGTGGTGTTCGAGGACCAGGGTGTGAAGGTATTGATCAACCCGAAGAGCCTGGTGTATCTCGACGGTACCGAGCTCGACTATGCCAAGGAAGGTCTCAACGAGGGCTTCAAGTTCAACAATCCCAACGTCAAGGATATGTGTGGCTGCGGGGAGAGCTTCAACGTCTGATGTCGGCGCCTCGCTGACAACACGATAAACATCCGGTGTGTTGTTCCCATGGCTGCGGATCATTCCACAACCCATTTCCAGCGCTTTGACCTGCCGCAGTCCTTTGACGTGGACGCGGCCCTGCTGGATGAGCGTTACCGCGACAGCCAGCGTGCCGTGCACCCTGATCGCTTTGTGAATGCCAGTGACCAGGAGCGTCGGCTGTCCATGCAGCAGGCAACCCTGCTGAACGAGGGCTACCGGATTCTGAAGGACCCGCTGAGGCGCGGGCGCTACCTGCTCGAGTTACAGGGCTACCGTTTTGATGACGAGCACCACACGACCAGCGATACCGTCTTCCTGATGGAACAGATGGAATTGCGCGAGGCGCTTGGCGAGGTGCGCGAGGCCGGTGATGCCTTTGCGGCGCTTGGCGAGATCATGGAGCGTATCGATGGCGACCTCGATCAACTGCTCGGCGAACTCCGGCAGCAGCTTGGCAGTGGCGCCGCAGCCGACCTGCAGCAGGCCGCCGACTGCCTGACCCGCATGCAGTTCTTCAGGAAGCTGCAGGATGAGGCCATGGAGCTGGAAGTCGAACTTGAGGATGAGCTGGCATGAAGTCCTGTTTCTCCCGACAGGCATTGTCCGGGGGAAGAGACAGGGCACAATGTTATATAGTAATGGACTGGTACCCGTAAAAAATCTAGTTACCCCATCATGGCCCTGTTACAGATATCCGAACCCGGCGAATCCACCGCGCCACACCAGCACCGGCTTGCCGCCGGTATCGACCTCGGTACCACCAATTCCCTGGTCGCGAGTGTGCGCAGTGGCGTGACTGACACCCTGCCCGACAAAGACGCTCGCCATTTACTGCCCTCCGTGGTGCGTTACCGTGCAGATGCTGCCCCGGTTGTCGGTTATCAGGCACTGGCCGCGGCGACAGAAGATCCCCTAAACACGATTGCCTCGGTGAAGCGCCTGATGGGTCGCGGTGTCGAGGACGTCAAGACCCTCGCCGAGCATCTGCCCTATGAGTTTGTACCGGGTTCCAGCGGCATGCCCCTGCTGCATACCGCCGGCGGTGATGTCAGCCCGGTCGAGGTCTCGGCGGAGATCCTGCGCACCCTGAAGACGCGCGCCGAGGAGAGCCTCGGCGGTGAACTGGCCGGCGTGGTCGTGACCGTGCCGGCCTACTTTGATGATGCGCAACGCCAGGCGACCAAGGACGCGGCGCGGCTGGCGGGCCTGAAAGTCCTGCGCCTGTTGAACGAGCCAACCGCCGCCGCGGTCGCCTATGGGCTGGATCAGGGCGGTGACGGCATCACGGCAATCTATGACCTGGGTGGTGGCACGTTTGATGTGTCGATACTGCGGCTCAACAAGGGGGTTTTCGAGGTGATGTCCACCGCGGGTGACACCGCGCTGGGCGGCGATGACCTTGACCGTCTGGTCGCTGACTGGATCATGCAGCAGGCCGGTATGCAGGCAGGCGCCAGCCACGTCGATATGCGCCGCCTGATGCTGGCCGCGCGCACCGCGAAAGAAGCCCTGTCTGAACAGACCTCGGCCACGGTTGTGCTTGAGCTGGACGGCACTGCCAACTGGACGGGTGAGCTCACCCGCGATCGCCTTGATGAATTGATTGCACCGCTGGTCGAGAAGACGCTGGGCCCGTGCCGGCGCGCCTTGCGGGATGCCGGTATCCGTGCCGGCGATGTCCAGTCGGTGGTCATGGTGGGTGGTTCCACCCGGGTACCGCTGGTGCGCGAGCGTGTCGCCGGTTTTTTCAAGACCGAGCTGATGGTCGATATTGACCCCGACAGGGTGGTTGCCGTCGGTGCTGCCATCCAGGCGGACATACTGGCCGGCAACAAGCCCGATAGCGAGATGCTGTTGCTGGACGTGATACCGCTGTCACTGGGTATCGAGACCATGGGTGGCCTGTCGGAAAAGATCATCCAGCGCAACAGCACCATCCCCACGGCGCGTGCACAGGAGTTCACCACCTTCAAGGATGGCCAGACCGCCATGTCACTGCACGTCGTGCAGGGTGAACGTGAACTGGTCGATGACTGTCGCTCGCTGGCCCGTTTCGAGCTGCGCGGAATTCCGCCCATGGTGGCCGGGGCGGCACGCATCAAGGTCACCTTCCAGGTCGATGCAGACGGCTTGCTGAGCGTGATTGCGGAGGAACAGACGCAGGGTGTCACCAGCAGCATCGACGTCAAGCCGTCCTATGGCCTGAGTGACAACGAAATTGAAACCATGCTGCGCGACTCGATGGATTCTGCAGCCGGGGACCGCGATCAGCGGCGTCTGCGCGAGGAGCAGGTCGAGGCCGACCGCGTGCTGGAGGCGCTGCATTCTGCACTGGCGAGCGACGCAGATGAACTGCTCGGCGATGCTGAACGGGCATCCATTGATGCCGCCGCGCAGGCGCTTGCAGCCGTGCGCCGCGGCGATGACTACCGTGAGATAAAGCGTGCGATCGCGGCTGTCGAGCAGGCCAGTAGCGGTTATGTGGAGCGGCGCATGAACAGCAGTATTCGCAGCGCCATGGCCGGTCACAAGGTCGACGAATTCAAGGCGCCGTAGGCACCCCGTGTAAATGAAGCAGCCCGGGCCATCAGATAATTGTTAACGAGATCGTTGTTATGCCACAAATAATCTTTCTGCCACACGAGGAAATCTGTCCCGATGGTGCCGTCGTCGAGGCCGAGCCGGGTGTCACCATCTGTGATGCTGCGCTGCAACACGGCATCGAGATCGAGCACGCCTGTGAAAAATCCTGTGCCTGCACGACCTGCCATGTCTATATCCGCGAGGGTAATGACTCCCTGAACGAGTCCGATGAGGATGAGGACGACCTGCTGGACAAGGCCTGGGGCCTGGATCCGGATTCGCGGCTGAGCTGCCAGGCGGTGGTGGCGAACGACGATCTCGTTGTGGAGATCCCGAAATACACCATCAACATGGTCAGTGAGAACCACTAGGAGTCTGACATGGCGCTGAAATGGACCGACACACTGGATATCGCCATCGAACTTGACGAGGGTCATCCCGACGCCGATCCCCTGCAGGTGAATTTCGTGGAGCTGCGCAACTGGGTAGTGGCACTGGACGACTTCGACGACGACCCGGAACACTGCGGTGAACGCATCCTCGAGGCGATCCAGATGGCCTGGATCGAGGAACGCGAGGATTAATCACCCGACCTTCCTTTACCCCTCCAGCGTAGGGCCGAATTCATTCGGCCTGTGATTCACATTTTAATGGCAGATCGTCATGACACCCCGTCGGTCGAATAAATTCGACCTGCGATTCACATTTTAATGGCAGATCGCCATGACACCCCGTCGGTCGAATAAATCCGACCCTACAGGGGGGGCTTGACGTGATGTAGGGCCGAATTCATTCGGCCTGCGATTCACATTTTAATGGCAGGTCGCCATGACACCCCGTCGGTCGAATAAATTCGACCCTACAGGGGGGCTGCCGTGATGTGGTCGGTCGAATAAATCCGACCCTGCAGGGGGTGGATTGACGTGATGCAGGGCCGAATTCATTCGGCCTGTGATTCACATTTTAATGGCAGGTCGTCATGACACCCCGTCGGTCGAATGAATTCGACCCTACAGGGGACGTGATGTGGTCGGTCGAATAAATCCGACCCCGCAGGGGGTGGACTGCCGTGATGTAGGGCCGAATTCATTCGGCCTTGGCGCATGATCGCACACAAGACACTTGGCATATCTTGCCGGGTTATTACAATGGGCGCACCTTACCTGTCCTGCGGGGGGCTTCAGGCGCGGCATTAGAATGGCTAGTACTCAATCTGAAACAGCATTCCAGCTGACGCAAGGCGCGTGGCAGATCAACCAGTCGGCACTGACGGCCGTGCGCTGTGCGGTGTTTGTCGACGAGCAGGGCGTGCCGGAGTCGCTTGAGCTGGATAACCACGATGCGGGCAGTCATCATATCCTTGTGTGTGATCACGACGGCAAGCCCATCGGTGCAGGCCGGATCAAGCCGGACGGGCAGATAGGGCGCATGGCCGTGCTGAAGGCCTGGCGTGGCCAGGGGGTCGGCAGTGCCATCCTGGCGGCCCTGCTTGAGCATGCCTGCCGGCGGGGGTATGCACGCGTATTCCTGCACGCACAGGCGAGTGCCGTCAGCTTTTACGAGCAGTCTGGTTTCGAGACGCGCGGCGCGGGGTTTGAGACGGCGGGCATACAACATCGGCTTATGGAAAAAGCACTGGATTAATGGCGTCGATATGAAGGCCACATTGCGTGTTCTGCTGCTGTGCCTCCTGCCAGGCATGTTGCCGGCGGCCCCGGCTATCGACGACTCAACGCAGCCGGCCCCGACAGTTGTCGAGCCCGCGGCAGACAAGACCGAGAAGAGCGCGGCAAGGGAGGAGGCCGTCACTCGTGAGGCCGAGGCGAGCGAGGATCCACTGACCGAGTTCGAGGTTATCACTCCGGAAACACGGGAACAGGAGGCCGTCAGGGACCGGAACTTTAACATCTATGGCAACTACCGCCTGCGCATGCGTAAATCCGATGGCGATTTCAACCTGGCCGACGGCGGTTCCCGAATCGGTATCGACGGCAATTACCAGCTGCTGCGCAGACTGCAGGTCTTCGGCCGTGCCGAGCTGGGTTTCAATCTTCTCGATGAACTGGACTTTATTTTCGATCCCAAGAACAATCAGCCGGAGGGTGAGGAAGGCAACAGTTTTTTCAAGCGCCTGTTCTATTTCGGCTTCGAGGCATCCGACCTGTTTCTGACCTTCGGCAAGAACTGGTCGACGTACTACAAGGTGGCCGGTTTCACCGACCGTTTCGCCGGCACCGGCGGCAGCGCGTCCGGGACCTACAATGCCGGCACCGACGGTGGTGCCACCGGTACGGGCCGTGCGGACAGTGTTCTGCAGACGCGGCTGCACTTCGGTGACCTGGTGCAAGCCATTGGCCTGAAGCCCTTCAATCTGAATGTGCAGTTACAGGAGGGACGCCCCATCCCGCAGGTAGACGCTGCTAACTACGGTAGGTCGCTTGGACTGAGCGCGATACAGACCCTCAGGAGTGATCTGTCACTGGGTTTTGCATACAACATTGCCGAGATCGACGACCTGGAGAACGCAAACGTTCGCGAGGCAGGGCTGGACGGTAATGCCCAGGCCATACTGATCGGGACGAGGCACATCGCCGACAAGTGGTACCTCGGCAGTGTCGTGTCGCGCCTGCTGAACCATGAAACGACCGACCAGGGCGAGTATTTCGATGGCTGGGGCTGGGAGGTGTATAGCCAGTACCAGTTGCGGGACAGCATCTGGGTCACCGGCGGCTGGAATGTGTTGCGCCCGGACAGCGACGATGCCCTGGCCGGTGATTACCGGGTCCAGTATGGCGTGATCGGCCTGCGCTACGCGCCGGACGGATTCCAGAGCATGGTCTATGCCAATTACCGCCTGGATGGCGGTCGCCTGGCCGACGGGACGCCACTGGATGATACCTTTACCATCGGTATTCGCTGGAATTTCGGCGAGATTGGTGACTGGGCCATGGCGAAGTACCGGCAGATGTCAGCGGACAGGTAGTCTTTTTGCCTGGCCATCTGCTCGCACCGGGCAGAATTGTGAGAGAATGCGCGCCGTTTTCTACTCACCCCCCGGTTTGAATTCAGGAGAATTGACATGAAATACCCGACATTCGGCCTGCTGCTCGCGGCGCTCGTATCGAGTTCCACACTGGCAGCCGGCAATTCGCTGAACCCGATACTGGATGATTCGTGGAATTTCCGCCTGGGTGCGACCTACCTGGATGCCAAGGGTACCTTCAGCTCGACCATCCAGGGTGAGCCGACGGACAAGCTGAGCACCGACGACCTGAAGGTGGCCGACGGCAATACCACACCGGCCTTTGGTGCCCGCTGGCGTTTCACCGACCGCTG
>CAJQNP010000147.1 GCA_905479705.1 uncultured Gammaproteobacteria bacterium | reverse complement strand
GAGATCCTGTCTGCACTATAGTGCAATCATCCAGTTGATACGGCTTGAGTAGTCATTCCGATGCACATAATCATACAATCCCCCTGACATGGATCCCACGGCCCAAATCCTGCTGACACTGGGAGGCATCCTGTTGCTCGGACTCGCCACGGACGTCCTGGGCCAGCGCACCCTCCTCCCGCGGGTAACCCTGATGCTGTTGTTTGGCATGCTGATCGGACCCGGGATGCTGGACCTGGTTCCGACCGTGGTGGCTGACCGCTTTGAACTGATCGCCAGCATGGCCCTGCTGATGGTCGGTTTTCTGCTGGGTGGCAGACTGACTCGCGACACACTGCGGCGCTCCGGCCGGGAAATCATCTCGATCTCGGTCACCGCGGTCATCGTTACCTCGTTCATCGTGTTCCTCGGACTCATGCTGGTCGGTGTTCCGCTGGAGATTGCCATCCTGCTGGGATGTATCGCCTCGGCGACTGCGCCTGCCGCGACTGTCGATATCGTCATGGAATCAGGCTACAAGGGGCGCTTCGCAGACCTGCTGCTTGCTATCGTGGCACTGGATGATGCCTGGGGCCTGATTATCTTCAGCATCGGCCTGGCGCTGGTAGCGGCACTGGCCGGGGTCGATGGTCACGCCTCTCCCCTGCTGGCTGCACTGCGAGATATCGGCGGGTCTGTAATCCTGGGGCTGCTCATCGGGCTGCCGGCGGCGTACATGACCGGCCGCATTCGGCAGGGCCAGCCCATGCTGACCGAGGCACTCGGCCTGGTGTTTGTCTGCGGCGGTCTTGCCCTCTGGCTGGATGTATCATTCCTGATTGCCTCCATGGTGATGGGTGCAGTCGTGACCAACCTGGCAACACATCATGAGTACCCGTTTCACGCCATCGAGGACATCGAATGGCCATTCATGGTGATTTTTTTCGTGCTGGCAGGTGCGTCGCTGGAATTCAGCGCCCTGAGGGATATCGGCCTGATCGGCGCCGTCTATGTTGTCTGCCGGATTGCAGGCAAGGTGCTGGGTGCCTGGCTTGGCGGCAGACATGGCAGGGCTCGGCAAGAGACCCGTCGCTGGATGGGTGTGGCCATGCTGCCGCAGGCCGGTGCGGCCATGGGTATGGCGCTGGTGGCGACCAATCTTCTGCCCGAGTACCGCCAGGTGGTCCTGTCGGTGGTGATCAGCACCACGGTATTCTTTGAACTCATTGGCCCTGCATTCACCCGCCTGGCCCTGCGACATACCGATGACTCATGAAAGGGCCTGTACACGTTACCCCTGGAACAAACCGGCAAGGCCGTTGCGCAAGGAGCGATACCCCGGTTCAGAGAACGAACAATGAATGGATGCCCGGCTGAAGCCCGTCAAACCCCAAACCACATAACGACACTGCCAGCCATGCACAGAATCCTGGCTGGCCTTGCCCTGCTGCTGGCAGCAGGCACGGCTGCGTGGAGTCCGGCCTGCGCGAATGCTGGTGCCAACCCATGGGTCACTGCCGGTCCGGACGGTAGCGCGCGCGTCCAGCTGTACTTCTTCTGGTCAACGCACTGCCCCCACTGCCGTCATGCCATCCCCTTCGTGAGTGCACTGGCGAAGCGCCATCCCTGGCTGGAGGTGCAGGCACTGGAAATCAACGCAGACCGCGCACATGTACGACTCTACCAGGACCTGGCCGCATCACTGGGACAAGAGGCGAACAGCGTTCCGGCCTTCCTGTTCTGCGGCACCATGGAAACCGGCTTTGACTCGGATGCAACCACCGGCAACGTTCTTGAAGCGTCATTGCGCAGCTGTCGCCAGCAGGTCCAGGTAACGGGTGTTGATGGCTGGCAGGCATACGCCAGGCAGCCGCACACAGAGCCGGCACAGTTGCGACTGCCCGGCAATATCGACCTGCAAAGCCTTTCCCTGCCTGTGATCACGCTGATACTGGCCGGACTGGATTCCTTCAATCCCTGCGCCTTTTTTGTGCTGCTGTTCTTGCTGAGCCTGCTGGTACATGCAGAGAGTCGCACCCGCATGCTGCTCATCGGCGGGCTGTTTGTATCCATCTCCGGGCTGGTCTACTTCCTGTTCATGGCCGCCTGGCTCAACCTGTTCATGATGGTTGGCGACCTCGCGTGGGTGACAACCGTGGCGGGACTGGTGGCAGTGATTATCGCACTCGTCAACATCAAGGACTTTTTCTGGCTGCACCGCGGCGTCAGTTTATCCATCCCCGACCACGCCAGGCCCCGCCTGTACCAGCGCATGCGCGAACTGCTCTATACCGGGCGACTGCCGGCACTCCTGTTCGGCACGGTCATGCTTGCCCTCGTGGCAAACAGCTACGAGTTGTTATGCACTGCAGGATTTCCAATGGTGTTCACCCGCATACTGACCCACAATGGACTCGCACCCTCCGCCTACTATGGCTACCTGCTGCTCTATAACATCATTTACATCATCCCCCTGCTGACCATCGTCATCGTCTTCAGCCTCACACTGGGCGCCCGCAAGTTGAGTGAACGCGGTGGTCGGCTACTGAAACTGCTGGCCGGACTGATGATGCTGGGGATTGGTCTTGTTTTAATCCTGGCGCCGGCCTTACTGAACAACGCAACTGTCGCACTGCTGTTGCTGTGTGCGGCGCTGCTGCTGACCTGGCTGGCGGCGCATTTACTTCCGGATTAGCTGGCACTGCAGTACTCGAGTCGGCGTACCTGTGCCGGCCAGCGACCCGCAGATTTACCAGGCAACCAAAAAACCGCATTTACGGGTATCCATAAAGCAGCTGATTTGCATGCACAGCAAACCCATGGATTCGCGCTTTCGCGGACATGACGGCCAGGCGAGACAGCAGTGACCTGCTGTATGTTTACTTACCTGTAGACAGGTAGCACGTTTGCACGCAGTTACTCGACCGTTGCGATGTACGGCGACAACAACGCGGTCATCATTGCAACGTGATCGGGATTGTCATTCAGACAGGGGATGTAGCGGTACTGCTCACCACCGGCTTCCAGGAAGACCTGGCGATTCTCGTGATCCAGTTCTTCCAGGGTCTCCAGGCAATCGGCGCTGAAGGCCGGGCTGAGAATGGCAACATCCTTGACGCCCTCTCCCGGCAATGCGGCCAGCGTGGCATCGGTGTAGGGCTTGAGCCATTCCGCCTTGCCGAAGCGTGACTGGAAGGTCGTGATGTAGTCGTGTTCCGCGAGGCCAAGCTGCTCCACCACAAGGCGGGTCGTTTTCTGGCAGAGGCAATGGTAGGGATCGCCCAGCATCAGGTTGCGTTTCGGTGTGCCATGATAGGAAAACACCAGCTTCTGTGGCTTGCCGTGCTCATCGAAGTGCCTGCGGATACTCTCGGCCAGGGCCTTTATGTACAGCGGATTATCGTGATAGGTATTGATGAAGTGCAGTTCCGGTACCCAGCGCCACTGCTTGAACTCGTCGACAATCGCGTCAAACGTCGAGCCGGTGGTTGGTCCTGCATATTGCGGGTACAGCGGCAGCACCACGATACGGTGTATGCCCGCCTGCTGAAACTCGCGCAGCTTACTGGAGATCGACGGACTGCCATAACGCATCGCCAGCTTCAGCACAAAGTCTTCATGACCTGCAGCCCGTAATGCCTGCTCCAGCCTGTCACGCTGACGCTTGCTGATGGCCATCAGCGGCGAGCCGGCCTCCGTCCAGATGCTCTTGTACAGCCTGGCTGACTTGGCCGGGCGCAGACGCAGGATGATGCCATGCAGGATCACCATCCAGACGATTTTCGGTATCTCCACGACACGCGGGTCCGACAGGAATTCGCGCAGGTAACGCCTCACCGGGGCAGTTTCCGGCTCATCCGGTGTCCCGAGGTTGGTCACCAGGATCCCGGTCGTGTTGTTTTTCTTCTCGTGAGCGTCTTCAGTCAGTGCAGTAAATCGATTCAAGTGACATTCCCGTGTTGGTCAGGTGTTATCGGGCCTTTTCAGGCAGCCGTCAGTATCCTTGCATCATACGGGTTGCCGGTGGAGACACAATACAGGCAGCACCGCTGGCCAGCGTCTACGGGTCGCCTACCCGGCAGGCATAATTGCGGCAGTAGCGCTTCTCCGCCCAGCGCCGGTAGACACGATCCGCGACGGGTCGCACAAGCGGCCAGCGCAACCAGCCGAACAGAACACCGTAGCGCGTATGGCGCCAGGCGGATACGGTGGCATCCAGGCCGAGTTGCCAGCCACCCTCTGCACTCTGGTAGTGCAGTACACGCATCAGGGTCTCGGAATCAGGCACACCCTCTTGCGGCTCCAGGTCATGAATATTTACCAGTTCCAGGGGACGCTGCAAACGCCTGCGCAACGCCTCTATTTCGCGACTGCACAGCGGGCACTGCGCATCATAAAACAATCGTGACTGATTCATGTATCTCCCTGAAGTCGATCAGCGGTTTTCCGACAGCTCGGTAAACATGCGAATGTAGTCATTGGTCTTGTCAACAAAGTGCCCTGCCTGGTCCTCATTCATGCTGTCCGAGATGGTAACGGTCAGTCCGGTAATGATTTCCTTGTTGGCCTCTATCTTGCTGTCAAGCGACTGCGCCCTGCTGAATTCGAAGTTCTGCAGGTAATCATGCAACAGTTGCGACTTGACCTGCCTGCCCTCACCCCCGGCGAGAATCGCCTGGATGCCGGCCTGCCACTCCTCGCGTCGATCGAGCCTGAGACGTGCACCGTCCTGCAGCCTGTCCGTGGACTGTCGAATCGCCTGCTCCTGTGCAGCGGTCAGGTCACCAATCCAGTTCTCATAGGTATCGCGCGTTCGCTCGTAATAGTTTGTGCGCCGCTCATCATCGTCAATCTCGATGTATTCGTCTGCAAAATCCTCGTTCTTCTCCGTGATGCTGGCGAACAACTCGTTTTGCTGTCCAGTATCGAGCAAGGGCAACAACTCGGCCATCTCATGATCAATCCTTGCGGACATGGCCTCCCAGAAATCCTCTGCCTCAACGGCATAGTGCCGCGCCGAATCAACCGTCAGTTTGCCGACCTCACCCTGAAAGGCACGCAACCAGTCGGCATAGCGGACTAGCTGGGTCTGCCGGTGCCATTCCAGCAGCGCAGTGCTACGCTGTTGCAGGTTGTTCTCAAGGGCATCATCGATCGTAACCAGGCCTTCCACGTATTCCGGGATCAGCATATCCAGCCGGTTATATACGGTCTTGAATGAGCAGGACGTCAACAAACTGCCGAGCAATACTGCAAGCAGCAACCGCGAACCGTGCTTTCCCGTGATGCTCCCCATCATGCTGCTACCGACAGTCAGCCCAGCTCTTTCAATTTAACGCGCAACCTGGCAATCAGGTCCTCCGCCGGGCCCTGCAACTCCGGCGGTATCACTTCAAACAGGTATTCCACTTTATCCAGTGCCTCATTCACCGCCGCGTGGCTGTCCATGCTATCCAGCCGCGAGGCAATCTCTTCAATAGTCCGGTAAGGCGTAACTCCACTCATGATGTAGCAACCTCTCTGGTGATTATCAGCAATCCAGTATCAGGGGCTTGACCGGCGACTCCATCCAGCTCTTGTCATGCTGCCAGTCAACGTCCGGGTCATCGACATACAGCTCGACCTCGTTACCGTCCGGGTCTCGCAGGTAGATGCTCTGACTGATGGTGTGATCCGAGAGTGCATCTACTGAATAGCCCAGGGCATTGATCCTTGCGTACACCGACTTGAGCTGAGCAAGCGAGTCACCTACCTTCCAGCCGACATGGTAAAGCCCGATGCGCTTTCCCTGCAGCGGACCGTCTGCTGCACCCACCTGAATCAGTAATAGCTCATGATGGGTGCTGCCGCCACTGAGCAGGGCCGCACGCCCGTTGAATATCCTGCCTTGCAGGCCGAGCCCGACGATCTCGGTGTAGAAGCGTACGGAACGCTGCAGTTCCTGCACGTAAAACACCACGTGACCAAGACCGGCCATCAGGATGCCCCCTCACGCAGGGTCTGGATGGGTGGATGTGTCATCACGCTACGGGTGCCCAGCATGCCGGCAATGACGACGATCAACGTGCCACTGACAATACCGCTGAGCGCAACAGTCGGATCAAACCGGTAGTCGAAACGAAACACGGTTTCAGCCAGCGTCCACGCCAGACCGGTCGCGGCCAGCCCGGCCAGCAACCCCGAAAGTGCACCCAGCGTGGTGAATTCAGCCAGCAAGCCAAGCATGAGGGTGTGTTTTTTTGCACCCAGGGTACGCAGCACCGCGTTCTCGAAGCGACGTTCATCCTGGTTCGCCTGAATCGCCGCGTACAGCACGGCCAGCCCGGCGAGGATCGTGAACAGGAAGACGAACTCGACAGCCAGCGTTACCCGCTCCATGATACCGCGCACCCGTTTCATGATGGTGTCCACGTCAATCAGGGTGACATTGGGCCAGCTGCGCACCAGCTCACCGAGTTGCTGACGCTGCTGGTCATCCAGGTAGACACTGGTCACCCAGCTGGCCGGTTTGTCCTCCAGCACCCCGGGCGGCACCACCGTGAAGAAGTTGATATTGAAATTATCCCAGTCGACGCGCCGCAGATTGCTGAGGGTGAAATCGATCAGTGTCCCGTTGACATCAAAACTCATCACGTCATCCAGTTTCAGGCCCAGTGTCTTTGCCAGCTTGCTCTCCAGCGACAGCAGCGGCGTGCCAAAGTCTTCCCTGCCCCACCAGTCACCGGCCTCGAGTGTATTATCGACCTGCATCTGCTCGGCCCATGACAGGTTGAATTCACGTGTAATCATGTGCTTTGCACGTTCACTCTCGTAGTCGCCGGTACGAACCCGCTTGCCGTTGATTTCCACGAGACGGGCACGCACCATCGGGTAGAGGCGCGTACCCTCGACACCGCGCGCCCTGAAGTAGTCCGTGATGCCGTCCACCTGGTCAGGCTGCACGTTGATCACAAAATGGTTGGGGGCCTTTGCCGGCAGGCTGTGCTGCCATTCATCGAGCAGGTCGGTGCGCACCGTCGACAGCAACAGCATCACCATGATACCGAGCCCGAAGGCCACCACCTGGATGACGCTGCTCGCCGGACGTCGCGCTATATTCGCCAGCCCAAAGCGCCATGCCACCCCGACGCGGCCGCGCAAACGGTTCAGCAGGACGATCAAACCAAAGGCTGCAATCGCCAGCACCAGCAGCGTTACAGTGATACCGCCGAGCACGATGGAAACCAGCTTGAGGTCACCGATCTGCCAGTACAGCAGCACAAACATGCACAACACCACCGCAACATAGACAAACCAGCGACTCACGGAAGCAACCGGCACATCCTTGCGCAACACACGCAACGGCGGCACCTGTCGCAGCGACAGCAGCGGCGGCAAGGCAAAACCGACCAGCATCACAATCCCCGTAGCATAGCCAAGCAGCAGCGCCCTGAATGACGGGGGCGGTAACTGCGTCAGCAGCAGCTGGTCAAGCAGCCCGCTGATAACGAATTGCGTCAGCAGACCGAGCACACAACCGACCGTACTGGCGAGTAACGCCAGCCACAGCAACTCCAGTACAAACAGCTGGATGATGGTGCGCTGCGCCGCCCCCAGGCAACGCAACATCGCACTGGTATCGAGGTGCCGGTTGGTATAACGCCAGGCAACGGTTGCCACGGCAACCCCGGCAAGCAGGACACTGATGAGCGCCGCCAGGCCCAGGAACTGCCGTGCCTTTTCCAGCGCCGTGTTGAGCTCCGGGCGGCCCTCCTCGACCGTCAGGATCTGCTCGCCCTGGCGCAGCGAGAACGCCAGATCATCCCGGTAGAAGCCGATGCGACCGGGCGCGCCGGCTATCAATACCCGGTAGTTGACCAGCGCTCCGGTACCGATCAGGTCCGTGGCATCAACGTCTGCCCGGTTCATGAGTACGCGCGGTGCGACACTGAACATGTCCCCGGCGCGATCGGGCTCATAACGCAATACCTTCCTGATCGTAAAATCTGCGGCCCCCAGACTCACCTTGTCGCCCACTACCAGGTCCAGCAGCTGCAGCATGCGTGCCTCGACCCAGATGTCGCCGCGTGCGGGAATAGCGGTGGTTGCCTCGTCCGCACCAAAGGGCGTATCACTGACACGCAACACACCGCGCAAGGGATAATCCGTTGTGACCGCCTTGACCTCGACCAGTTGCGGGCGGTCATTGCCCAGCACAACGCTGCGGAATTGCTGGGTAATGGCAACACTGAACGCCTGCGCCCGTGCATCCTTTATATGATCGAACACGTCGGGACGTGACGAGGTAATCACCAGGTCAGCGCCAATCAGTTCTGCGGACTGCAATTGCAACCCACGCTCGATGCGATCGGTGAAAAAACCCACGGCGGTGATACTGGTCACCGCGATGACCAGCCCGATAGCGAGAATGCCGAGCTCACCGCCGCGCCAGTCACGCCACAGCATGCGCCACGAGGTGAACCAGAGAAACGCGAGATTTCGATGCTGTGCCCGGTCAGCCATCCGCAGGGATCTCTTCGGGGGTGACGAGGCGTCCTGCATCCAGCCGCAGGCGCCGCTCGCACAGGCGTGACAGCTGTGCATCGTGGGTGGCCATCACCAGCGTCGTGCCCTGTTCGCTGTTCAGCTCAAACAACAGGTCGATGATGTGTTTGCCGGTCTCGCTGTCGAGATTGCCGGTCGGCTCGTCTGCAAACAGGCAGCGGGGTCGGGTTGCAAAGGCGCGCGCAATGGCACAACGCTGCTGTTCACCACCGGACAACTGGTTCGGATAGTGGCCGAGGCGTTCACCCAGACCAACACGCTCCAGTATTTCCGCGGCTGTCTTGCGCGGGTGCGGGGCCTGTGCCAGCTCCAGTGGCAGCATGACATTTTCCAGCGCCGTCATCCCGAACAGCAGCTGGAAATTCTGGAACACGAAGCCGATCAGCTCGGCACGCAATTGCGCCCGTCCGTCCTCGTCAAAATCATTCAGGCGGCGGCCGTCAATCATGACATCGCCGCTGCTGGGCATATCCAGGCCGGCCAGCAGCCCCAGCAGGGTCGTCTTGCCCGAGCCGGATGCACCGAGAATGGCGACAGAGGTCCCCGCAGCGATGCTGAAATTGATATCATCGAGCAAGGTCAGTACACCTTCGCGCGTACTCACCTGCTTGCCAAGCGTGCGGGCCTCTACAAATGTTTTTGATTCAACACCGGTCATAATGAATAAATTCTCCGCTGCCCTGCTGTCCGTCATTGTTAACGTGTATGCGTTGACCTGCCCCGTCGTGCTGGCGGCCAACGCCCCGGCTGTGATCCTGGTCATCGGCGACAGCCTCAGTGGCGCCTATGGTATCAACATCGACGAAGGCTGGGTCGCCCTGTTGCAGGAGCAGATCACAACCACGGGCCATGACTATACAGTCATCAACGCGAGCGTCAGTGGCGACACCACACGCACCGGTCTGGGGCGTGTCGACACGGCGTTGCAAACCCATCAGCCAGCCATCGTGATAGTCGCACTGGGCGGAAATGACGGACTGCGCGGCCTCGCCTTTACGGAAATCGAATCCAGCCTCGCCAGCATCATCGAGCACAGTCAGCAGAACAGGGCACAGGTCCTGCTCGCCGGTGTTCGCCTGCCGCCCAACTACGGGCCTGTTTACAACCAGGAATTCGCGGCCCTGTATCGTCGTTTATCCGACCGCTACGGGGTAGCACTGGTTCCACGCATGCTCGACCAGGTCGCCGATCACCGGGAACTGCTGCAGGCTGACGGTATTCATCCGACGGCCGAGGCACAACCCCGCGTCATGCAGAATGTCTGGACCGGCCTGCAGCCGCTGTTGCAGGAATCAGCAAACCCGGTCGACAGCCCCTGACCCGGGTCGCGTCACGGCCCGTACGGCAGAAGGTCCAGCTTATTTATTTCAACGAGTTACGCGCTTCTCGTATAGCTGGCTTTAATGTACGGCGCTAGCAGAAATCACGACAACCCGTATAATCCCCTCTCCCTGAACTGGACATGGCCGCGCGCATGCGTGGCCTTTTTATATAGATGACAAGCACTGCTGCGACTGAAATCTCATTACCCGGCGACAAGGAACTGCGCAGCCGCGTCCGGCTGTTCGGCAACATGCTGGGAGAAGTCCTGCTGGAGCAGGCCGGCGCGGACGTCCTCTCGGCCGTCGAAACACTGCGCAAGGGCTACATTCGCCTGCGCACCCGGGACAACCCCGCCCTGCGGGCGCGGCTGTCCCGCACCATCGACGCCCTCAGCCCCGACGAACTGACCCACGTGGTACGCGCCTTCAACCTGTACTTCAGCCTGGTCAATATCGCCGAGGAATCTTTCCAGCACCGCCTGCGTCGCAAGCAGGAGCGCACCCACGACCCGCTCAGACCGGGTTCCTTCACGCAAACCCTGAAGGAATTTCGCGACGAGGGTATCTCCAGTGAACAGATCCAGACCCTGCTGAACGAAACACTCTACATGCCGGTGTTCACGGCACACCCGACAGACGCCATTCGTCGCACCGTCATGTATGCACTGCGGCGCATCTTCACTACCAGCGAACAACTCTCCGACCGGCGCATCAGCCGGGACGAGCGCGACGACATCCGTCACACCATCAAGCAGCAGATACAGGTGCTCTGGAAAACCGACGAGGTGCGTGTCAACAAGCCCACCGTCGCCGACGAGATACGCAACGGCCTGTACTTCTTCCGCGAGAGCCTGTTTGACGCCGTACCGGAAACCTACCGTCACCTTGAAAAGGGTCTGCGGCGCATTTACGGGTCTGCCGACATCAAGGTACCCGGCGGCATGATTCATTTCGGTTCCTGGATCGGCGGCGACCGTGACGGCAACCCGTTTGTAAAACCGGCCACTACTACACTGGCGCTGCGCATGCACATGCGCGAGGTCCTGATTGCCTACCTGCATCGTATCGAGGAACTGGCCTATCGACTGACGCACTCCTCTACCCTGTGCCACTTCTCGGATACCTTCATGGACAGCCTGCATGCCGATGAACAGCGTTTTACGGATGCTGCAAAAGCACAGGGGTCCGCCTACGTCAACGAACATTACCGGCGCAAGCTGCGCATCATGCGCTGGCGCCTGAAGATGAACCTGATGGCCGTCTGCGAGCGCCTCGACAACCCTGATATCGACCCTGCCAGCCAGGTCATCGGTTACAGCAGTGAGCTGGAACTGCTACACGACCTGCAGCTGATCTACGATTCGCTGGTCGCGGATGGTGATGCGACCATGGCCGATTCGCGACTGAAAGACCTGATGCGACTCGTCGAGACCTTCGGCTTCTACCTGATGCATCTCGATATCCGCCAGGAATCGACCCGGCATACCGATGCCGTGACCGAACTGCTGCGCCAGCTGCCGGGGTCAAGCGACTACGCCACGCTCGACGAAGCAGCGCGCCAGCAACTGATCACCGCCGCGCTTGCCACGCCGCCACCGCAGATTGATCGCACTACACTGTCGGATGACTGCCGCGAAACGCTGGAAGTGTTCGATGTCATGCGCAACATGCAGAACGAGGTCAGCATCAACGCCTTCGGCAACTACGTGATCTCGATGACGCACACCGCCAGCCACATCCTCGAGGTGATGTACCTCGCCTGGCTGAGCGGACTGGCAGGCAAGCACGATGGCGAATGGTTCTGCCGCATTCGCATCAGCCCGCTGTTTGAAACCATCAACGACCTCGACCACGCAGAGACCATCCTGACCCAGTTGCTGCAGAACGACACCTATCGCGAGCTACTCAACAAGGCCTGCCAGTGCCAGGAAATCATGCTGGGCTACTCCGACTCCTGCAAGGACGGCGGCATACTGGCCTCCAACTGGAGCCTGTACGAGGCACAAAGACAGATCCTCGGGATTACCGCGCAATACGACATCAACGTCCGCCTGTTCCACGGGCGCGGCGGCGGGCCGACGCATGACTCCATCCTGTCGCAACCGCCCGGCACCGTCCACGGCCAGATCAAGTTCACCGAGCAGGGCGAGGTATTGCGCTACAAGTACAGCAACCCGGAGACCGCGCTGTACGAACTCTCGATGGGACTGACCGGCCTGCTCAAGGCCAGCCGCGTCGTTATCACGCAGCCCGTGGCGGACCGCCGCGACTACATGGGGATCATGGATGAGCTGACGCGTCTCGGCGAGGAAACCTACCGCGACCTGATCGATGATACCGAGGGCCTGACCGACTATTTCTACGAGGTCACACCGGTTACCGAGATCGGTCTGCTGAATATCGGCTCGCGCCCGTCACACCGCAAGCAACAGGATCGCTCCAAGAGTTCCATTCGCGCCATTCCCTGGGTGTTTGGCTGGGCACAATCGCGGCATACCCTGCCGGCCTGGTATGGCCTGGGCAGCGCACTGGAAAACTGGCGTGACGACGATCCCGCACGGCTGGCGCGCTTGCAGACCATGTACAACGACTGGCCGTTCTTTCGCTCACTGCTGGGCAACATCCAGATGGCCCTGTTCAAGGGCGAGATGGATATCGCGAAGGAATACACCCGGCTGGCAGTAAACCGGCAACTCGCTGACAGCATCTACGACAAGATCCGCAGCGAGTATCGGCGCACGGTCACGCAGGTCCTGCACATTGCCGGCATTCACCACCTGCTCGAGGACAATATCGCGCTCAGCCTGTCGCTGCACCGACGTGACCCCTACCTCGACCCGCTGAATAATATCCAGGTGACCCTGCTGTCTCGCTACCGGAATACCGACCTCAATGACGAGCAGCGCAACCGCTGGCTGAAACCGCTGCTGCTGAGCATCAATGCCATCGCCAGCGGCATGCGCAACACCGGCTGACAACGCCCGGGGCCCCGCCCTGCACGGTCGCACACGACAATGCGATTGGGGTATAGTAGCCGCAACTGAATCAGCTGAGTTAGTGTACACATGGCAAACCGGCTTGCACTGGTTGTAGATGACTCCAAGACAGCACGCGTAACGCTCAAGCGCATGCTGGAAAAGCAGAACATCGACGCCGACACGGTCGATTCTGCGCAGATGGCCATCGACTACCTCGTCGAAAAGGCCCCGGATGTGATCTTCATGGATCACATGATGCCCGGCATGGATGGCCTGCAGGCCGTCGAGGCAATCAAGAGCAACCCTGAAACGGCCACCATCCCTATCATGATGTACACCTCGAAAGAGGGTGACCTGTATGTCAGCCAGGCACGCGCACTTGGCGCCGTTGGCATCCTGCCCAAGCAGGTGGAACCGGCAGAGCTCTATGCGGTACTCAACAAGCTCGGCCTGGTCGAGGACCGCCGCAGCGCACGCAAGCCCGCGACGAACAGCTTTGTACTGCTCAACGAGGCCCCCGAGGAAATCACGGTCCCGCCCGGCAATGATGACATGGCGGAAATCGCACGCCGCGCCGCCGATGCTGCCAACCATTCCATTGAGCCACAGGGACACCTCGCCTCTCTGCTGGAAAACTATCATCATGAAATGGTCCAGGACGTGCGCGACCTGCGCGACGAACTCGACCAGCTGATGGCACGACGCATAACGGGGGGCGGCGCTGGATTCAAGCTCATCCCGCCACTGGTTGTCGGACTACTGATGCTGATCCCCCTGTTGTGGTCGATCAGTAACAACAACGATGCGCGCAACGAATTACAGGCCGCCAATAAACAACTCAACCAGCTGGAACTGACACAGCTCTATCAGCAGGAAGCGGCCAGCAGCAGCACGTCGACGGCCAGCGAGCTGCGTACGCAGCTCGACCGGCAGAAACAGTTTGCGGCCGAGCAGTCAGAGCTGATGATCAACAGTCTCACCTGGGCCATCAATCAGAACAGTCCGTTCGACATTCGCGAGGAAGCCTACAGCGACCGCCGCCTGACGATCCTGCAGGAGCTCATCACCCGCCTCAAGGCACTCGGCTTTAGCGGTACGGTACAGCTGCATTCCCACCTGGGCGAGTTCTGCCTGGTCGGTGACGAGGTCAATGGTTACACCCTGCCACCACCCAACCTGCCGGTCACGGAATGCGCACGGATGGGGCATCCGCTGCAGCAGTTGCCATCACTGGGTGAACGGCAATCCATCGCCTTTGCAAACTTCCTCGCCACATCACCACTACTGCAGAACAGCGGCATTAACATCGAGCTCGTCTCCCACCAGTACAGCCTCCTGCGCGCGCCCTACCCGCCCAAACACCCGGATGTCACGGCCTACGAGTGGAACCGCGTCGG
>CAJQNP010000146.1 GCA_905479705.1 uncultured Gammaproteobacteria bacterium | reverse complement strand
ATGGCTGGCGATCCACGACAACCCGAGGCCGTGCAGGGACGATGGCTGTATATAGGCAGCACAGGTCAGACCAAAACAGGGGTCACCGCTCTCTCGTAAAGCAATCTCCCAGAGCTTCTTGAACTGCAATGACGTGATGCGTTCGGATGGCTTGTAGACAGCATCGGGATCCAGGCCAGCCTCGATCAGCACGGACCGGTAGTCAATGCCGTAGGATTCAATCGCGCTTACCAGCGTTGCGGCCACACTGACCAGCGTACTGTGTGATTCCGTGGATGTGGTGCTTACCTTGTCCATGTCAGCCGGGGTGTATTGAGGTTTGTAACGATCATAACCGACGGCACGAGATCGTGGAAATGCATGCCTCCCTGTGGCCGGCTGTTGCTATACTCCCGGCCTGTTAGTCAATTCATGCCGGCAGAGAGGTTGCCATGAAAACCAGAACAGTGGACGTTGCCATTATTGGCGCAGGGACCGCGGGCCTGAACGCGCGGCGCGCCGTTGAAAAGGCGGGTGGCCAGCCGTTGCTGATCGAGTCCGGGGTGTACGGCACCACCTGTGCACGCGTTGGTTGCATGCCATCCAAGTTACTGATCGCGGCGGCAGACGCGGCACACGAGGTGGCCACCGCGGGTGGCTTTGGTATCGATGTCCCTGGCTGGCAGGTTGACGGTCCGCGCGTGCTGGCACGTGTGCAACGCGAGCGGGATGGTTTCGCCGGCATGGTCGCAGCCAGCACGGAGGCGCTGCCGGCCGGGCAACGCCTGCTCGGTCATGCCCGTTTTACCGGGCCGACCACGCTGGAGGTCGATGATCACACCCGGGTGCAGGCACGTGCCGTGGTTATCGCGACCGGCAGTTCTGCGTTTATCCCGCCGCCTTTCGATACCCTTGAGGACGACCTGCTGACCAGTGACAACCTGTTTGAGCAGAAATCCCTGCCCGGGAGCCTGGCCGTGATAGGCACCGGCATCATCGGCCTGGAGCTGGGCCAGGCCCTGCATCGACTCGGTGTCAGTGTTACCTTCTTTAATCCTTTCAATGAATTGGGGCCGTTTACTGATCCGGTGGTTAAGGCGGCTGCGCAGTCCTTCCTGACGGCAGAGCTGGACCTGCAGTTGCAGTCGAGCGTGCAGTCGGTCACCCGTGTGGCGGGCGGTGTCGAGTTGCGCTACGTTGATCAGGCGGGCCGCGAACACACGGCCGTGTATGAAAAGCTGCTGGTTGCCGCCGGGCGGCGCCCGAACATTGCCGACCTGAATCTTGCCAGCACCGGCCTGCAACTCGATGAGCGTGGTTTCCCGGCGTGGGACCCGCGCACCACGCAGGCCGCGGAAGCACCAATCTTCCTTGCCGGCGATGTCAGCGGTCACCGGCCGTTGCTGCACGAGGCCTCGGATGAAGGAGAAATCGCCGGTGCCAACAGCATGCTGTATCCGAATACCGCGGCACACGTGCGCCGCACACCGCTGGCCGTCGCCTTTACGGACCCGCAGATGGCCATGATGGGTCAGTCCTTCGACCAGCTGGATGCCGATGCCGTGGAAATCGGCGAGGCGTCTTTTGAAAGCCAGGGGCGCGCCCGCGTCATGGGACAGAATCGCGGTGTCGTACGGCTCTATGCGCAGCGCAGTGACTGCAAGCTGATCGGCGCAGAAATGATCGGCCCGCGCGCGGAGCACATGGCGCATTTGCTGGCCTGGGCGATACAGGAAGGCATGCCGGTGAAGCGTGCACTGGAGATGCCATTCTATCACCCCGTGCTGGAAGAGGGGTTGCGCACGGCACTGCGAGACCTCGCGGCAAAGCTCCGGGTGACCGGCGAGTGCCGCGAGGAAGATTTTGCCAGCGCACCGGGTAACTGAAGCGCTACGGCGGTAAGCTACAATACGAACCCGCGTTGGCCTAACGCGCACATTGCACGACAACTGGGAGGGGGCATGAAACAACTACGCACATACCTGACGGTGGTTCTGCTGGCGGGCATTACGGCCTGTGCCAGCACCACCACTTCACTGATGTCCGGCATGTCACTGTCGGATGAGCCGCTCACCGGCAAGTTCGTCTGGCACGACCTGGTGACCACCGACCTTGAGGCGGACAAGCGCTTTTACAGTGGCCTGTTTGGCTGGACCTACGAACAGCGTCGTGGGCCCAACGGAAACCCCTACACACTGGCGAAGTCGGGTGACCGCTTTGTCGCCGGCATGGTGGTCGAGCCTCAACCGAAGGATGGCAGTATTATCTCTCGCTGGCTGGGTTACCTCTCGGTGCCGGATGTGAGTCTCGCAGTCAGGCAGAACGCTACGGCGGGTGGTTCAGCTGTTGTCGAACGACTCGATATCAGCGACTACGTGAGTGTCGCCGCCATCATCGATCCGCAGGGCGCGGTGCTGGGGCTGGCACAAAGCAACATCGGCGATCCGGATGATTCGCAGGCCGGCAAGCCGGGCAGGGTAGTCTGGAATGAATTACTGGCGAATGATTCGGCTGCTGCTGCACAGTTCTACAAGGCACTGGCCGGATACAAGGTCGATGTGCAGCAGCGTGATGGCGGCGAGTACACCCTGTTGATAGCGGATGGCGTCAAGCGAGCCGCTATCCTGGATAATCCTATGGATGGAGTCGAGCCGCTGTGGCTGACCTATTTCGGTGTGCAGGACGTCAAGGCTGCTACGGCAAAGGTCGGCGGACTGGGTGGTCGGGTGCTGCTGGCGCCGGCAGCCGATATTCGTGATGGAATGCAGGCGCTGGTTGTCGACCCTTCTGGCGCGCTACTCGCGCTGCAACAACTGCCGCTGTAACGGGAGGATATTCACATGAGATCCATGAAAAAGAAATTGTTACTCATGCTGGTGCTGTCATCCAGCCTGTTACTTGCCGGCTGCAATGCCAATGTGGGAGTCGGTATGAGTGTCGGAGTGCCGATCGGTAACCACGGTTACATGAGTGTTGGTACCGGCAGGGGGCGCTGGTTCTAACCATCTTGTTTAACCGGTTATCCACTGTACTGCTGCCCCGTTAACATTCCTTCGTCATCTCCGCTTTGCTCCATCCGGAATGACGTATCTGACCATTCGTGACCATGTCTTGAGCGGAAGACGATTCCTGCTGAACGATAGGGCAACCACCTGATCTGTCGTGTGAATCTGTGTTCATGTTACCTGCGGGGTGCGTTGTTACAGCGCAGGGCCGGGCGGATTCTGTTTTGCGCCGATGGCATTTGTGGCGCATTATCCATCAGGGGGTACGGAAACTCAGGCGTTGGCGGCCGGGTATTCCCGGCGAGTCATTACAACAATCAAACAGGAGATAGTATCTTGAAATCATCTAACAGAATTTACGGCATGCTTGCCGCGGTAACACTGGCCAGCTCGATGGCGATGACCGCGGCCGATGCCGGCGGCATGGGCATGGGCAGTTCCAACAGGAATAACGATCGCGGTTATGGACCGGGTGATAGTTACGGGCGCGGCGGGGGCTATGGTCCTGGGCCAGGTTATGGCCGGGGTTATCAGCAACAACCCGGCGAAAACACGGGCAGCGGATCCGGCTTTGGCATGGGCGGTGACCGCGATCGTGGTTACGGTCCTGGCGGTCCTGGCGGCTACGGCCCCGGCGGCGACCGTGGTAGCAGTTCCGGCTTTGGCATGGGCGGTGACCGTGGCCGGGGTTACGGTCCTGGCGGTCCTGGTGGCTACGGCCCTGGTGGTTCCGGTGGCTACGGTCCTGGCGGCGAGCGTCGTGGCGGTTCCGGTTTCGGCATGGGCGGCAACTGATAAATCCGGGAAGAAGGCGTCCACCTTTTTCCGATACTCACAGCGAAGCCGCGTTATCCAGCGTGGCTTCGCTTTCTGGTAGCCGTTAATCCCGGCTGGCGATAAAAACAGGATCGACAGCGTATTTCAGCGCTTCTGTATGGGCCTGGCCCGGTAATAAAATCTACGGATGGTTATTCAGCCGGGCTTGATGATTCAAATGACGCAGCTTGAAACGCGTCCGTGTTTCCTGCAAAAGACTGTTCAGAATTCAGGTCAGCCATCAGTCTGTTTCGCGGCCGAGTAACTCAAGGGCCGCGGCAGCCATGCTGCTGATGCCGGTGACCAGGCTGGGCCTGATATCCGGGTAAAACAGGGGCGAGTGCAGTGAGGGAGGGGATTCGCCTGCGGCTGTATAGTCATCGAGTCGCGCCTGCTCAACAACACCCAGCCAGTACATCAGGCTCGGTACGCCGGCCCGGCCATAGCGACTGAAATCTTCCCCGGCCATCGTCATGGCCGCCAGCCCGATGTTCTCCGCGCCGACTGCTGCTGAAAAGACCGGTCTGAGTCGTCGCGCCAGGTCCGGATCATTGAACAGTGCCGGCGTTCCCCTTGCAATATCGATGCGTGGTGGCGGTGCAGCATTGCTGCTGGCAACCGCGTTTGCCTTGCGCTGTATCGCGTCCAGCAGGTGTTCACGTACCTCGTCTGAAAAACTGCGCACTGTGAGCTCGAGTTCGGCGGTATCGCCGATGATGTTGTGCCTGGTTCCCGCGTGCAGTGACCCGACGGTAATCACGGCGGGTTCAAGTGGGTCGATTTCACGACTGACGATGGTCTGCAGTTCCAGGACCAGTTGGGCGGCCTGGACCACGGGGTCATTCGACTTGTGCGGGTAGGCGCCGTGACCACCCTTGCCATGCAGGGTGATATCAACACTGTCAACATTGGCCATGGTATAGCCGGGTCGGTAGGCGATCTTGCCAGTGGCGAGTTCCGCCGAGACATGCAGGGCGAGGGCATAGTCGGGCTTCGGGAATTGCCTGAACAGACCCGCGTCCAGCATCGCACGGGCACCGGCGCCTTTTTCCTCGGCTGGCTGGCCGACCAGCATGAGCGTGCCCTGCCAGCCTGCACGGTTTGCCGCGAGGTAACAGCCCGTGCCGATCAGGTTGGTCACGTGTACGTCATGACCACAGGCGTGCATGACCCCGGTATCGCGGTCATCTTCGCTTTTCACAACAACGCGGGACGCATAGGGCAGGCCGGTCTGCTCGGTGACGGGCAGCGCATCCATGTCCGCACGCAGCATCACCACGGGACCGTCGCCGTTCTCCAGCAGGCCGACGACACCATGGCCACCGATGTCCGTGGTGACCGTGAAACCGCAGTCACGCAGGGCCCTTGCCAGGCGCGTGGAAGTGCTCTTTTCCTGAAAGGAGAGCTCGGGGTTGGCATGAAACTCACTGTACTGAATGACCAGTTCATCCAGGTGGGTCTCCGCCCATTGCCGGGGTTGTTCCGCGGCCTGCAGACCGGATAACAAGCCCGCCCACAGTGCGATGAGTCGAGGGATCAGGCTGGTCGCGCAGTGTCTATGCTGCATGTCCCTTCCTTGCTTCTTGTAGCGTGATGCGAGTATATCAGGGCCTGCTACGAGTGCAGTGATGTTGTTGTCCGCGCCTGTTTTCATCGGTCCTGGAATGTCTCGCCAGTGATTGTCCGTGATGCCGCTAATAACTGTTTTGTCTGTATGGCAAAGTGCTATATTGCCTGTGTAAAAAACAGGTCTTTATTGATCGTATTGTCTAACCGTCGTTGTAAATTGTACGACTAAAGGGGGTTTTCCAGACTATGAAAACTGTATCACTGGTTCCTGCAAGCGGCAGTGCCCGGGGTCTGGTGCATAATGTTACAAGGGTAATAACCTGGTGAACTGGCCCGGTTTCATTAAACATTCAGGTGACGCGGAACTGATCTATGTCAGCGACCAGGCTGAATGGGATAGCGATGCTGATTTACATTCCTCCGAGTACGACGAGTCAGACTACCTTGTAGACTCATCCGGAAAACTCTTCAGTCTGACGACACGAGAAAATAATCATGTAGAACCACGGCCCAGTGGTGAATCAATTGCATTGCAAGAAATATTAGGTCTCATAAAGGCCCATGCCGCACAGAAAGGTTCTTGTTGTGTGGCTAAACTATATGCACCGACAATTGCCGATGCCTTTAAAATAATCGAGTCGCTGGATGAAACATAAGAATTCGCTAAACGACATCGGCGCAGAAGGCGCGTCTCCTGGTTGGCACGGATGTTAACTGGCCATGAAGAATTCAGATTAATGAATTTTCCGGTATATTGGCGGTTCACTTGAGGTGTCAGGGTAAATGAAGATGCCAGGCCGGAAATAACATAACGCTCACATTTTTCCGGATCGAAAAAAGAACCGCCCCCGGTTACTCAATAAATACAGATGCAAGTGAAATTCTTATGGGTTCCATGAAAGCGATTGTCTATGAGAAATACGGTCCACCGGGGGTTCTGCAGTTCAGGGATGTGGACAAGCCTGTCCCCGGCGACAGTGAAGTCCTGATCAAGATTAATGCAGTAACCGTCGCGTCAGAAGATTGCACCTTTCGCAGGGGCCGGCCGTTGATTGCGCGGGCGGCCACCGGTCTCACCAAACCAAGGACAGCGATACTGGGCACTAATCTGGCCGGTGAGGTTGCAGCTGTTGGCAAGGATGTAAAGCAGTTTAGCGTGGGGGATGCGGTTTTTGCCGCCAGCGATGATGATTTTGGCGCCTGCGCCGAGTACATCTGCCTGCCCGAAGCTGGCGCGCTGGCAGTGAAGCCGTCCAACCTGGGCTACGCTGAGGCCGCCAGTGTCTGTGGCGGTGGATTAACGGCGCTGCCTTTCCTGAGAGATGCCGGGAAGATTCAGCGCGGACAAAAGGTCCTTGTCAACGGTGCGTCCGGATCGGTGGGCACCGCTGCCGTGCAACTTGCCAGGCACTTCGGGGCAGAAGTCACCGGGGTATGCAGTGGCGCGAACCGGGAACTGGTGATGTCCCTGGGTGCCGCCAGGGTCATTGATTACACCGCGGAGGACTTCACAAGAAGCGCTGAAACCTATGACATTGTATTTGACGCGGTCGGCAAGAGTACCTTTACAAACTGCAAGGGCCTGCTGAAGCCGGGCGGCTGCTATCTCTCGACCGTGCTCACGGCGGGGATCCTGTTGCAGATGTTATGGACTTCCCTTGTTGGCAGCAAGCGGGCGATGATTATGTTTGCCGGCTTGAGACCTGCCGGTGAAAAGGCCAGGGACCTGGTCTTCCTGAAAGAACTTGCCGAGGCAGGTGCGTTCAAGCCGGTTATCGACAGAAGCTACCCGCTGGCGCAAATCGTCGAGGCCCACCGCTATGTCGATGCGGGGCACAAGAAGGGCAATGTCGTCGTAACGATGGGGCAAACTGACATAAGCTGACAACTGGACGCGCTGATTCCATATGGTCTGTACTGCACCTGTAACAGGTTCACTATCTGCATGCTGGAGTGATTGCTATGGCTACGAACCTGGATAACCGTGGCGCAAACTTCTGGGCATTACAGTTGCCTGGCTGGTTGCTTCTCATCTATCTGGTTTACGCGCAGGGCATTACAGCCTTCGGGTACGACCTCGGTGTTGCAATGGGGACCCAGGAGCCGGTTGAGCAGATAACCGGGATCGGTGCGGCGTTCTGGTATGGCTTCGCATTTGCCGACCTGCTGGTCTACATCCCCGTTCTGCTGGCCGGACTCATCGGCCACTGGCGTGCCAGGCAATGGGGGCGTGGCTGGATGATGGCCGCGCTCGGCATTAGCGTGTACTGGCCTGTGGTGTGTCTTGCCGCGCTGGTCGCGGCCCGGGGTGCGCCGGGCTGGAACCTCACCGACGAGGCGGCGTACTGGATTGTCTTGCCTGTGATTGCCGCCTGGGGCGCTTGGGGCCTTGTCACGCTTTCGAGAGACTCCCGGCAAGCCGCTGGTTAGTGTCACTTCATGCGCCTGCAGGTGTATGAATATCGGGGATGTCATGAGGCAGAATGCCGCGCACTGGCCTGACCCTGCCGGCCGGCCCGGGCGTGTCTTTGGCGTGGCTGGTTTCGCTGCGCGCCGTGCAGGAAAATCGTACCCGGATGGGTTATCGTTCGTGGTCAAACCGGTCATGGCCGCGCTGACTGCGCAGGCCCGCCGCTGTTCAATCGTTACGCAAGGGGTGGAGCAATAATGGAACGTGGTTATCAAGAGGGTTTCTCTTCACTGGGAACGGCCATGTTTAATGTCGAGGAGCGCGAACGCAAGGCGAAGACCATGATCGCGGTCCTGCAGCAGCATTTTGGTCAGGACCTCGGTGCCATGTCGGTCCTCAATGTTGGCGGCTCTGCCGGTATTATCGACAATTACCTGTCCGGCTATTTCGGCTCGGTGACCGGGATTGATATCGACGAGAAGGCCATTGTTCATGCGCGGCATAACTACCAGCGGGACAACCTGACGTTCGAGGTGGGGGATGCCATGCAGCTGCGCTTCGCCGACAATAGCTTCAATGTGGTCGTGTGTTCGCAGGTCTATGAGCACGTGCCTGATTCCGAAGTGATGATGCAGGAGATCTACCGGGTGCTGAAGGCGGGTGGGGTCTGCTACTTTGCGGCAGGCAACCGGCTGATGTGGAACGAGCCGCACTACAACCTGCCGCTGCTGTCGGTGTTGCCGCGCCCCCTGGCGCACCTGTATATCAAGGCGGCCGGGAAGGGGTCACATTACTATGAAAAGCACCTGAGTCTCTGGGGTCTCAGGAAACTGGTGGGTGATTTCGAAACCACCGACTACACGAAGGACATCATCAGGTCACCGTCCCGCTACCACGCGGAATACATGATGCGGCCGGGCACGCTGAAATCCCGGGTCGCCAGTGTCATGGCCCGGTATTTTTTCTGGCTGGTGCCCGGATATATCTGGGTGCTGCAGAAGCCGGGCGAGCGTACCGGTTAAACAACCGCCGGCCTGTGTGACCGCAGGCATAACCGCAAACCGGACAGCCAGGGGCTGCTTTCGGGGCGCTTGCCGCGGGTGCTCGTTGCTACCGTGAATTGTTGATAATTAGTTACAGATCGCTGTTTTCATGGTGGGGCGTTAGTGGTTTAATTCCACCGGAATTGCCATGGAGGGCTGCAGGGCCGTCCCCGTGGTGCACACGTCCCAACCGTTACAATTGCCGGGGGTAGCTGAATTCATGTGTCGTGCAGAAATGTTCGCGTTTTCCCGTGGCAGCGTTCGTCTTGTCCTGTGTGTTGCGCTTTGCCTTCAGCTGTTAGCAGCACATGCCCGGCGCGCAATCGTTACCTTCGTGCACCAGACCGCTGAGCGCGGCTGGACGATCGTGGATATGAAACATGACTGGAAGGTCGTGTACCCTTTCGAAAAGACTGACAAACCTCAACTAGCCTGATTTCCCAAGGAGACAAACAATGGCTGATACAGAAACCACGGAAGCCGCGGAAAGCGCGGCACCGCTCGACGTTATGGACATGGTGCCCACCAGCGTGGACGAGGTGGGCACACTCTGGGCGCAATCACAGGGGCTGCTTGCCGACTGGGGGCTCAAGGTGCTGGCCGCGCTGGCCATCTTCATCATCGGTCGCTGGGTCGCCAGGGGCGTGCGTCGTGGTGTGCGCCGTATGCTGGAAAAGGGCGGCGCCGATCCCATCATTGTCGGTTTCATGGGCAGCATTACCTACATCGCCCTGCTGGCGTTCGTGGTGGTGGCCGCGCTGGGTCAGCTCGGTATACAGACCACGTCGTTCATCGCCATTCTCGGTGCGGCCGGCCTGGCCGTCGGTCTGGCCCTGCAGGGCTCGCTGGCCAACTTTGCCGCCGGATTCCTGATGATTATCTTTCGCCCCTTCAAGGTGGGTGACTTCATCGAGGGTGCCGGCGTTGCCGGCGTTGTCCAGGATATCCAGATCTTCACCACCACACTCAAGACCGGTGACAACAAGACCATCATTATCCCTAACGCCAAGATCTCCGGGGATAACATTATCAATTACTCCTCCGAGGAGAATCGCCGCGTCGACATGACCGTGGGTGTGGCTTACGACGCCGACCTGTCAAAGGTGCGGGATGTGCTGCAGGACATCATCGGCAAGGAAGACCGCATTCTGTCTGACCCGGCCTCACAAATCGCTGTGGCCGAACTGGCCGACAGCAGTGTAAACTTCATCGTACGCGTCTGGACGAAGTCCGGTGATTACTGGGGCGTCAAGTTCGACATGACGGAGACCATCAAGAATCGTTTTGACGAAGCAGGCATCGGTATTCCGTTCCCGCAACGCGATATTCATATCGTCAGTGGTTCGGCGGCGTAAGTCTTTAACGGACCCGGGCGACCGGCCCGGGTGGAAGGGGAACCTGTCATGAAAAGAATGCCGGTAATGCTGGCCAGTGTATGGGTCGCTGTCCTGGTCTTGCTGTCGCCGCTTGTTGCGCAGGCAGAAGACAAGACGTTCAGCGAAGCCGAGCTTGACCAGATGATGGCGCCGATCGCGCTCTATCCTGATTCGCTGCTGGCACAGATCCTGATGGCCGCAACGTATCCTGCCGATGTCGCCGAGGCGGTGACCTGGTCGGAGAAAAACCCGGATCAGAATGGCGATGCAGCGGTGCAAGCGGTGCAGGACAAGAACTGGGATCCCAGTGTCATGTCGCTGGTTGCCTTCCCGCAGGTCCTCACCATGGCGGGCGAATATCCCGACTGGGTGCAGAACCTGGGGGATGCCTTCCTGGCAGATTCCGACGCGGTGATGGATACCGTGCAGACGTTGCGCAACAAGGCCAGGGAAGAGGGCAACCTCGAGACCACCGATGAGCAGAAGGTGATCGTGGAAGAGCCTTCTTCCAGCGAGACGGTGGTCATCATCGAGCCGGCCGACCCGCAGGTCGTCTATGTCCCGACCTACAACCCGACCGTGGTGTATGGAACATGGTGGTGGCCGTCCTACCGGCCATGGTACTGGTATCCACCGGGTTACGGCTTCGGTTCGGCGGTATGGCGCGGTATCGGTTTCGGCATCGGCATCGGTATCACCAACTCGCTGTGGGGCGGTTGTCACTGGGGACGCGGACATAACAGTGTCGATATCAACGTCAACAGGTACAACAACATCAATATCGACCGCAACAAGCTCGACGTCAACAAGAAGACCAGCAACTGGAATCACAACGCCGAGAACCGTCGCGGTGTACCGTACCGCGATGAAAAGAGCCGCGAGAAATTTGACAACAAGCGCGGCGGTGCCGAGCAGCGCAAGGATTTTCGCGGCCGTGACGGTGACCGCGATGCGCAGCGCGACAAGGCACGCCAGGATGGTGACCGCGATGCGCAGCGTGACAAGGCACGCCAGACGCTCGACCAGCGCGGCGTCGACCCGGCCGAGGGGCGCAAGGAGTTACAGGGTGCCGGGGGAGACAGGGCGCGTGACTCCGTCAGCAAGGCCAATCGCGATGTGGCACAGGGCAAGCTGGGCGACCTCGACACTGGCAAGGCAAGGGATCGGGATGCCGCGGGCCGTACGGGCCGCGACCAGGGGGCAGCCCGGGACAAGGCCGGCAGTGGCAAGCGTGATACCGGCAAGTCGCCTGGCTCAGGGGCATCGCGTGACCTGGGTGGTAGCAGCCAGTCAAGGTCACGGGACAATGCCCTGAAGGGTTCAGGCAATGCACAGCAGACGCGCCAGAGCATCAACCGCGGTAACACCAGCAACCGCTCCATGAACCGGGGTGGCGGGGGAGGCCGCGCCGGGGGTGGCGGACGCGCTGGTGGTGGTCGTCGTTGATAACGGGAGAGAAACATGATCTATCTAGCTGATAAATATTATAAATCCGTTGGCCATTGGCGACCTGTAACGCGACGAAACGTGTTCTTCACGGTGCTCCTGCTTGGCAGCCTGCTGACCGCAGCTTGCAGTGCTCCCGATGACGCCACGGTCGAGCTGAATGTCGATCCCGAGCTGGGTCAGGCCGTGTTTGTCCTGCCCGAGGATGCAGCCAATGCCTTTGCACTGGCCGTGGCGGATGACGACAAGACGATGCTCGGCCAGATACTGGGTGAGGGATTTCGCGAGGTGTTACCCCTTGATGATGTCGATGGTGAGGATGTCGATAATTTCATCGCTGCCTGGGAAAAGGCGCACACCCTGCTACCCGAGGGCGACAAAAAGAGACTGCTTGCGGTAGGCAAGGGCCAGTGGACACTGCCACTGCCCA
>CAJQNP010000145.1 GCA_905479705.1 uncultured Gammaproteobacteria bacterium | reverse complement strand
AGCGCTCCGGGTAGTACGTACCGACAAAAGCGACCGGTTTGCTGAAGCGGTTGCGATCCCGTGCAGATATGGCGCCCGGGGTATGAAAGGCTGCAGACACCCCGAACGGGAAGTACTGCAGCCGGTCTCCATAGGTCGGCTGCAGCGCCTGGTAACTGCCGAGGTAGGAGACCAGTAAGCTGTCTGCAAAGACGGCGGCCTCCCGCAGGCGTGTGTGTGCCTTCCCGGTGAGGATGTCACCCCACCAGTAAATGATCCTGAGATTGGGCAAGTCCTCCCTTAGTTCGCTGGCGGTATGCCGGTCGATGTTCCCCTGAATGCTCAGCAGGATGTCGACCCTGCGGTTTCGCAGGGTGTGCCTCAGTCGCTGTTGCTGTCGTTGTACCCGGTTATACCTGCGGTCACTATTCGGACCCAATGACTGCACGGCAAGTGTGAGGCGGTCGAGCGCGGTCTTGTGGTTGTGGTAGTCGTAGTCGACCTGGTGACCGAGTTCGCGCAGTGCGTTGGCAATGATCTCGGTCCACATGCCGGTCCAGCGCGGGCCCTCGATAAAGATGTTCATGGGGACAACCCGGTTTGCTGGCTACTGCGGTAGCCAGACGTTGCCATGTGTTCCCTGCAATTTCTGCAGGGGGTGTTGATACAGGCGCTCCAGGCGGTCCCGGGTCAGCACTTCAGCGGCGTTTCCCAGGGCGGTCTCACCGTCGCCAAACAGCAACAGGAAGTGTGTGCAGTAACGCAGGGCCAGATTGATGTCGTGCATCACGAACACCAGTGCCGTGCGATCGGTCACTGATTTTTCCTGCAGCAGGTCAAGCATGCCGATCTGGTGATGGATGTCGAGGTGATTGGTAGGTTCATCCAGCAACATGAGCTGCGGGTCCTGGCTGAGCAGGGTGGCAAGACCGAGCCGCCGGCGTTCGCCACCGGACAGGGTTGTGACAATGCGTTGTTCCAGTTCGTCCAGGTTGACGGCGTGTAACGCGGCACGTGCAAGGGCGATATCCTGCTCCGATTCCCACTGCAACGCTCCGATCCAGGGGTGCCGGCCGCTGAGTACGGTTTCCATCACACTGGCCGGGAAGGCATCACTGTGATCCTGGAACAGCAGCCCGATGTGCTGTGCCACGGTGCGGCGTGGCAGGCTGTGTAGTGACTGGTCATCGAGGTGTATGTCACCGGCATCGGCGTCGCGCAGGCCGGCCAGTGTATGCAGCAACGTGGTTTTCCCGGTGCCGTTACGGCCCAGTATGCACCAGCGCTCACCGGCGCTGACGGCAAGGTCCAGCGTCGTGCACACGGTGGTGTCACCGATTGATACATGCAGTGTGTCGGTGGACAGCAGTGCCATGGTGCTAGCGCGTCTCACTGTGCAGGTTGCGACCGTGATGCAGTAACAGCAGGAACAGCGGCACGCCGACCAGGGCCGTGAGTATGCCGACCGGTAACTGGCGCGGTGCAAGCAGGGTGCGCGCCAGGGTGTCGGCAATGATCAGCAGGCTGCCGCCGAGCAGGGCCGATGCCGGTAGCAGCAGGCGCTGATCGCGCACGCCCAGCAGTCGCAGCATGTGCGGCACAATCAGGCCGACAAAACCGATGCTGCCCGCCAGCGTCACGGCGGTTGCAGACAGCAGCGAGGCCAGCAGGTAGACAAGCCGTCGCAACGCCAGCACATGGACACCCAGCGATGCCGCGGTTTGCTCACCCCGGGTCAGGATGTTCAGCGGGCGTCCCGCCATGACGGCAATCAGCAGGCCACCCAGCAGGACCAGCAGGCCGGGCGTCGGGGAAGTGGCATAGGAGAGATCCCCCATCAGCCAGAACAGCATACCGCGCAGGCCCTGCTCGGGACTGAGTGCCAGCAGAAAACCGATGACAGCACCCCAGCCGGCAGCAATGACGACACCTGTCAGCAGCAGGCGGTTGGTGGTCCAGCTGCCACTACCGTGTGACAGTCCGAACACCAGCAGCATGGAGAACAGGGCGCCGCCAAAGGCGGCACTGTGCATTCCCAGGCTGCCAAGGCCGATCAGCAAGGCCAGCAGTGCACCGCTGGCGGCCCCGCCGGAGACGCCAAGTACATACGGGTCGGCCAGCGGGTTGCGCAGCAATACCTGCATGAGGGCGCCGGCCAGCGACAGCAGGGCACCTGTCGTGAATGCGCTGAGGCTGCGCGGCCAGCGCAAATCAAGGATGACCTGTGACTGTAGCGGGTCAGCATCGCCGGCAATGATTGCCAGCAGTTCCTGCCAGCTGATGGCGACGCTGCCGCTCAGCAGGCTGATCAGCAGGCTGATACAGGTTATCAGGAGCAGGCCGGCGAGGAGTGTCAGGGCGCGCATGCTGCGTGCAGTCCCTCAGCGAAGGCTGATCACCGGCCAGTCGTGATCACGGGCATGCTGTTCGAGAATCTCGTCGGGGTCCACGGCGACGGGGTGGGTTACCTTGTTCAGCAGTGGCAGGTCATTGTGCGAGTCACTGTAGAACCAGCTGTTATCCAGGGATTGCTGATTGTCCGCCAGCCAGTCGCCGAGCCGCTCGACCTTGCCGTCCTGAAAACACGGTGTGCCGGCAACCTTGCCGGTGTACTGTTCATCCTGCAGTTCCGGCTCCGTGGCCAGCAGGTGCGGGATCTCGTACAGCTCGACGATCGGTGCGGTGATAAAGCGGTTGGTCGCCGTGATAACGACCAGGGTGTCCCCCTGTTGCCGGTGGCGGTCGATCAGCTCGTGTGCCTTGGGCAGCAGGATCGGTGAGATCTTTTCCTCGACATATTGCTTGCGCCATTGCTGCAGGCTGGCGAGGCCGTGTTCCGCCAGCGGGCGCAACTGAAAATCCAGGAACTCGTAAATGTCCAGTTCGCCAACCCGGTACTGGTCATAGAAGCGCCGGTTCTCGCGCTCGTAGTGGGCGCCATCCACGATGCCCTGTTCGACCAGGAAACAGCCCCACAGGTAATCACTGTCACCGGCGATCAGTGTGTTGTCGAGGTCGAACAGTGCCAGGCCCACGCATATTCCTCCCGTAAAAAAATCGCAGCCAAGCATACACCAAAGAGGTTGCGTCGGCGGTTACGCGGATTGCCCCGGACGCAGGGCTATGGGAGAATGATTTAAATTGAGATAGTCAACCAAGGTTGTTTAGGTGATTGATCCAGATGGATTTAGGCCAAATGTAGGCATTATTTTGTCAAACCCGCAGGGGCAATTGTTATGGGCGCGGCGCATCGGCCAGAACGCCTGGCAATTTCCCCAGGGTGGCATGCGCTCGGACGAAACGCCGGCAGAGGCGATGTATCGCGAGCTCGCCGAGGAAGTCGGGCTGCACCCCGAACACGTCGATGTGATGGGCGCCACGCGCGGCTGGTTGCGCTACCGTCTGCCGCGACAGTTTGTCCGCCGCAAGAGTCACCCGCTGTGCATCGGGCAGAAACAGGTATGGTTCATGCTGCGCATGCTGTGTGCTGACCAGGACGTTTGTCTCGACCAGACCGAGAACCCGGAATTTGATCGCTGGCGCTGGGTTGATTACTGGCACCCGCTCAACGAGGTGGTTGCCTTCAAGCGCAATGTCTACAAGAAGGCCTTGCGTGAGCTGGCGCCGTTGGTGTTTCCCGAGGGTGCGCCGCGGCCAGGCAGCAAGTAGTTTTACCGGGTGCGAATGTTCGCACCCGGCCATTCCAGTGAGTGCCGACTGATGCCAGACCCTGCCTGCGAGCGCCGTTGCTGATCCCATGCTTGACATACTCCGGCGTATTATTCAGGAAGTTAACTCGGCGGCTGATCTTGATCAGGCGCTGGGTATTATCGTGCAACGGGTGCGCGAGTCAGTCGCTGTCGATGTTGCCTCGGTGTATTTGAAGACGGCCGACACCGGCGAGTTTGTGCTGAGTGCCACGGAAGGTCTGCGCAAGGATGCCGTTGGCCACGTGAGATTAGCCGCGAGTGAAGGACTGGTCGGCATGGTCGGCGAGCGTGAGGAGCCGGTCAACCTCGAGGATGCACCAAGCCACCCGCGCTATCGTTTTACCAAAGGAACCGGCGAAAACCCCTACCATGCCTTTCTCGGTGTGCCCATCATCCAGCACGGAACCGTGCTGGGTGTGCTGGTCGTGCGACAACGACAGCACCGCCGTTTTGCAGAAGATGAAGAGGCCTTCCTGGTAACGCTGGCCGCGCAACTGGCCGGTGCGATCTCGCATGCCGGTGCAAGCGGTGAAATTTCCCATGTCCTGCAGGCCAGCGAGGGGGTGTCGGTCACCCTGAAGGGCTTGCCCGGTGCGCCCGGTGTTGCCATCGGTCAGGCGCTGGTGGTCTATCCGCCGGCCAACCTGGAGGCGATACCGGATCGGTCTGTCAAGGATGCTGATACGGAAATCGAGAATTTCCGCGTGGCCGTGACCGCCGTGCAGGATGATATACGTGACTATGCCAATCGCATGTCATCGATCCTGCCGGCAGAGGAGCTGGCCTTGTTCGATGCGCTGCTGCTGATGCTCGGCGGTGACAGCCTGATCGGCGAGACCGTCGAGCGTATTCGCGCGGGCAACTGGGCCCCGGGTGCACTGCGGGAAACCATTGGTGAGCACGTGCGGGTATTCGAGTCCATGGAGGACTCCTACATGCGTGAACGTGCCAGTGACATCCGCGACCTGGGACGTCGCATACTGACGCATATCCAGGGCGACCGGCCTGCAATCGGTGCGGCCTATCCCAGGACGGTGCTGGTTGGCGAGGAGATCAGTATCGGCCAGCTGGCCGAGATCCCCCATGAATCACTCGCCGGCATCGTGTCCGTCAGTGGTTCCAGTTCCTCGCACGTGGCGATCCTGGCGCAGGCGATGGGGGTGCCGGCCGTCATGGGTGTCGAGGACATGCCGGTGGGCCGTCTTGAAGGGCAGGCGATTATCGCCGACGGTTATCGCGGTGATGTGTTTGTTAACCCGTCCGAGCTGGTGCGCGAGGAGTTCCTGCGCCTGCAGACCCAGGAATCAAAACTCACCGAGGTGCTGCAGCATGTATCCAGACAGCCCTCGGTCACCCCGGACGGTGTCAATATCCCGCTGTATCTGAATATCGGACTGGTCTCGGGCATCGAAAACGAGGTGCACGCTAACGGTGACGGCGTTGGCCTGTATCGCACTGAAATCCCGTTCCTGATGCAGGACCGGTTTCCCGGCGAGGAGTTTCAGCTGCGCACCTACCGCAAGGCACTGGAGGCCTTTGCACCGCGGCCGGTGACCCTGCGCACGCTGGATGTTGGCGGTGACAAGATGTTGCCCTATTTCCCGGTCATTGAAGACAACCCGTTCCTGGGCTGGCGTGGCATTCGCATCTCACTGGATCATCCGGAAATCTTCCTGACGCAGATTCGTGCCATGATGCGTGCCAGTGTGGGTCTGAATAACCTGACCATCATGTTGCCGATGGTCTCCACGGTCACGGAACTGGACAATGCCCTGGTGCTGATCAACCAGGCACAGGGTGAATTGCTGGAAGAGGGCGAGCTCGTCGTGCGCCCGCCGGTCGGGATCATGATCGAGGTGCCGTCTGCGATCTACCAGATCGGTGCCATGGCCAAGCGGGTCGACTTTTTCTCGATCGGTACCAACGACCTGACACAGTACCTGCTGGCCGTTGATCGCAATAATTCCCGCGTGGCCGGTCTGTACCAGTCACTGCATCCGGCCGTGCTGGGTGCTATCAAACAGGTCATCGATCAGGCCCACATCCTTGGCAAGCCGGTGAGTGTCTGTGGCGAAATGGCCGGTGACCCGGCCGCGGTGCTGGCCCTGATGGGGCTGGGGGTGAACAGCCTGAGCATGAGTGCCAGCAACCTGCCGCGTATCAAGTGGGTGATTCGCAGCTTTACCCGCGAGGAGGCGCGTGACCTGCTCGAACAGGCCTGGCAGCTGGAAAGCCCGCGCGAGATTCGCGAGCTGTACAACGCGGTGCTCGAGCAGGGTGGTCTTGGTGGGCTGGTGCGTGCCGGCAACTGATATCTGGTCAGAATGTTTTGATTGAAAAATAGTATATAACTTATTGATAATTATATTATTTATGTATTTATATGGCGGCCCTGGGCGGCCTTGCCCCTCTCCCGGGAGGGTAGTATCTGCAGGCAACAGCCCTTATATTGTTCCCAGTGAGCGAGACAATGCTCGATTCAACCATGGAGTTTGAAATGTCACAGACAGCTAGCGATTTTACCCATCAACTCGGGGCCTCCGAACTGGCACTGACTGCCACGGCACGCGAGAAAATGCTGGAGTTGTTCAACCAGGTGGAAGACGACGAGCTCAAGGCAATCCGCGTGTTTGTCTCGGGTGGTGGTTGTGGCGGCATGGGTTATGGCATGACCTTTACCGACTCGCAGTCAGAATATGACTGTGTCCGCAAGGAAGAGGGTTTTGAGGTGTATGTCGATGCGGTTGCGCTGAACTTTCTGCGCGGTGTTGAAATTGATTACGTGGAAAAGCCGACCGGCGCCAGTTTTGTCTTTAACAATGCCTTCGCGATTACCGGCGGTTCCGGTACCTGTGGTGCTGCTGGCGGAGGTTGCGGCTAGGCCGTATGCGGAAATCCCGGAAGGCGCATTCGCGCCTTCTGTTAATTGCCCCGGCGAACAGTTATCGCACGGTTGCCTATCTGCAGGCCGCCCGGCGTCGCGGTGTCGATGTGCTGGTGGCCTCCGAGGGTGAACATTCACTGGTCAGCGAGATCGCCAGCGGCCTGCATGTCGACCTGTCGGCGGCCGACGCGCTGGACCGCCTGCTCGAGGCAGCCCGGGAGCAACCCTTCGATGGCGTAGTGGCCACCGATGACACCACGGTAGAACTGGGTAGTCGCATTGCCCGGGCACTGGGCCTGCCACACAATGAACCCGGCGCGGCACTCGCGACGCGACGCAAGGACCTGTCACGCGAGGTCCTGCGAGACGCCGCTGTAAGCATTCCCGATTTTCGTGTCATCGACCTTGGCGCTGATATCGCCAGGCAGTCCGACGGGTTCGGCTTTCCCTGTGTCGTCAAACCCCTGTCGCTGTCGGCAAGCCGCGGTGTCATCCGCGCAAACAATCAGGATGAGTTGTTGTCCGCCTGCGCTCGTGTCACGGATATCCTCGCTGGCAACCGCCAGGACGAGATCTACCTGCGTTCACACGTCCTGCTGGAATCGTTTATTGCCGGCCCCGAGGTGGCGGTCGAGGGCTTGCTGTACCGGGGTGAACTCGGCGTGCTGGCGATCTTCGACAAGCCGGACCCGCTGGAGGGGCCGTTTTTCGAAGAGACCTATTACATCACCCCGTCACGGCATGCCGCTGCTGTTCAGCGGGAGATTATCGAGTCCGTCTCGGCTGCGTGCCGGGGCCTGAGCCTGCGTGAGGGGCCGGTGCATGCCGAGGTACGTATTGCTGCATCAGGCTGCGTCATTATCGAGGTTGCCAGCCGCACGATCGGTGGCGAGTGCGCGCGTCTGCTGAGCTTCGGTACCGGGCGTACCCTGGAGGAACTGGTTATCGCGCACGCGCTTGGCGAGACGCTTGATCTCGAGGTGCCGGTTGATGCTGCCGGGGTACTGATGATCCCGATCAGGGCTGCAGGCATCCTGCGCCGTATCGAGGGCATGACGGCGGCGCGTGCCGTGGACTTTATCGAGGATATCCTGATCAGTATTCGCGATGGTTATGAACTGGTGCCCCTGCCGGAAGGCAGCAGCTACCTGGGTTTCATGTTTGCGCGGGCACCCACGGCGCAGCAGGTGGAAGCGGCACTGCGTAGCGCGTATGACGAGCTGAATATCGTTGCCGGTCCGCTGCTGAGGATCGAGGATTTACGCCAGAACTAGTGGAATGTAACGACCGGGATAGGAGCGCCTTGCAGGCGCGAATCACAGTTTAACAATATTCGCGCCTGCAAGGCGCTCCTACAAGGTGATTCTCAGAGGGGGCTATTGCTTTGCACCGGGGGTTTGAAACCTTCAGGCACCGGGCCGGTGTCTCACGTGGTTCTGATTCTCGGGTTACGCTTTTACAAACCCGACCTGCTCACGGAATATCGTTGTCGGTCCGCTGCTGAGGATCGAGGATTTACGCCAGAACTAGTGGAATGTAACGACCGGGGTAGGAGCGCCTTGCAGGCGCGAATCACGGTTTAACAACATTCGCGCCTGCAAGGCGCTCCTGCAGGATTGTTTGGCGGGGTGGCTTACTTCTTCGCACCCGGGGGTTTGAAACCTTCGGGTACCGAGCCGAAGTCCCCCTCGCCGAACAGAAAACCAACCATGTGTTTTTCAATGAGTTCAACGCTGCCGGTGTCGGCCGTATTCAGACCGTTCTCATTGATGATCATGGTGAGCCTGTCGAGCCACTGTTTCCAGCCCTCGGCGGATACGTTCTCGTAAATGCGTATCCCCAGTGACCCGGGGTGCGGGGGTTGGTCGAGGCCCTCGGCCTCACGCTTCAGAACGACACAGTTAACGATATGACTCATCCGGATATACCTCGAAAATATTACGGTTCACTGGTTGCTATTGTAACTGCAAATTCGTGCAAATGTCCGCAGGTGATGCCTGTTCTGCTGTCTAGAGTGGTTTGACAACGGCCAGCAGTACGATCGCGATCAGCAGCAGCGCCGGGATCTCATTGATCCAGCGATAAAAGACATGGCTGTGTTTTGCCGTGCCCATGCGAAATTTCTTCACCAGCACGTGGCAGTAAACATGATAGGCAACCAGGCCGGCAACCAGTAGCAGCTTGAGCTGCAGCCACAACGAAGTCTTGTAGGCCGCCCAGGCGTAATCGCCGAGCAGCCAGAATCCGAAGACCGCCGCCAGCACGGCACCGATGGTCATGATGGCGAACAGCTTGCGTTCCATGATGATGAAGCGGTCATGCCCGGCCTGGTCTGTGCAGTCTGCGTGGTAGACAAACAGGCGCGGCAGGTAAAACAGGCCGGCAAACCAGGTGACCATGAAAATAATATGCAGGGCTTTTATCCAGAGCATGTGTTTTCCTTTTGTTCGGAAGGGTTAGTTTGTGTAAAGCGCCTGGCTGGAGCCGAGCATCGCGAGTATATCTGCACGCAGCTTGTTCATGTTCATGCCGCCGATCTTCTGATAAATAACCTGACCTGATGGAGCGATCAGAAAGGACGTGGGTGTCACGCGGACGTTGCCAAATGCACGTGCAGCATCGGCATGAATGTCGAGTGCCACGGGGTAGGGAATGTTACGCGCCTTGCGCATGGCGAGTACCCGGTTCGGTGGGTCATAGTCCATGGCAACGGCGATGATTTCCAGTCCGCGCGGTGCCAGTTCCTCGTAGAGCTCGATCAGGTGGGGGATCTCCCTGACACAGCCGGGACAGGTGGTTGCCCAGAAGGTTACCAGTAGCGGTTGTCCCTGCAGGCTGGCCAGTTGCAGTTCTTCGCCGTCAATGGTCATCAGGCTGATGTCCGGGCGGGTCTCAAGGCTGGTCGGTGTTAGCAGGAGATAGCCGAAGGTGCCAATCAATGCGACTGCAAGCAGCGGGATAAATACTGTCCTGATCTTCATGGTTCCGGTTTGGTCGCAGAGGTAGAAGATTGTAGCTTATCCGGGGCTGCATCTGCGGGCTCGTCTGACAGGTTGCGCTTCAAAAAACCGAAGGCCGTCTTGATGGCGCGCCACAGCTTCGGCAAGGCCCAGATCATGAACAGGATGAACAGGGCCAGCAGTACGATAAACAGCACGGGGTGAGCCAGCGCCGTCCACAGGCCGAGTATGACGGCGACATCCTCACCCACGGAGGCAAACCAGTTACTGACAGGTTCCGGCGAGGTGTTGATCATGACGCGCGTCCCTGCCTTGGTCGCGTGTGTGCCGGCAGTGAGTGTGCCGCCGGCAATCGCGGCGGCCAGTTGCGCGGCCGGACCGACATCGCCGATCGCCCCGGCAGCCAGTACCGCACCCGCAGGGATGCGTATAAAGGTCGAGATACTGTCCCAGCCGGTATCCACGCCGGGTACCTTGTCGGTAAAAAACTCCACGAAGTACATGAATGCCGCGGCTCCAATCACCATGGGGTCGGAAAGAATTTCCAGGTCTGCAGGCAGGGCGAGGTTGCCGGTTGCGCCCATGATGCCGAGCATCAGGATGGCGGCATACAGGTTGATGCCGCTGGCCCAGGCTACGCCCATGGTGAGCGCGATGGTTTGTGCTATGTCCATAAGAACTGTGTGCTTTCCCGTTGCCGCATCAATCACTTACATGGAGGTTATTCTAGCAGTTTCATTACTGCAGTATGGATAGACGGGTGCTGAACCGGGCCCGTCTATGCGGGTACAATGACCGCCCTGATGACTGGGTAACACCGCAATGCTACGTAACGCCTTTATCGTGTTTCTGCTTGGCTGGACCCTCTGGTTCTGGATCGACAAGCCGCCACCTGATCAACAACGCCTGCCCGAGGTGAGTGACAGTCTCGTGGAGAACTTCCAGGTGGCCTTCAACATGCTGAAGGCCGGCTATCCGAAGGTCGCCTACGTGTATATCTGGAATGCCCACTACCTGTTGCTGTCGATACTGGGCGGATTACTGCTCGCACTGATTACCGGGGTGCTGTCTGATGCACTGGGACGGCGCCGCATGCGGCGTCTTGTCTTGCCGGCGTCACCGGTCGGGCGGACTGCCGACCGGAATGTTTCGCCGCCGGAGCAGTCATCTGCCCCGGCGGACAAGCAGTCAACTAGTGAGTGATCAGCGGTTCCAGCGAACCGGCCTGTTCAATCCAGCCACTGACGACCTTCTCGGCCGGTACGGCGCGCGTCAGTTTCCTGGTTTCGTTGACCTCGGCCATGCTGGCGGCCAGGTTTGCTGCATTGCGGTTGCGCAGCTCCTTGACGGTATCCACGCCGGCCGCTTCCAGCAGTTCCGAGTATTCCGAACCAATGCCCGAGATGCGCATCAGGTCGGCCATGTTGGCCCATTTCAGCAACTGGCCCTCGCTCAGGCCGGTTGCCGCGGCCGTGGCCTTGCGGCCCCTGGCATCACAGCAGAGTTTCAGCAGGTCATCGCTAGTACTGATGTCAGCCGTGGCCAGTTTTTCTCCGTAGGCAGGGCCGATGCCCTCGATTTCCTCGATCTTGTATCCCATTGTTCTGCTCCTCCTTGCTGGTAGCTGGCGTAGGTGATACGGATTAAACACCGCGGATACGTTATGATTCAAGCCTTTCGAAGAACGTCAAGGGAATGTAACCGTGAGCACAGACGAAACGGTCAGAGAAATCCGTATTAACCCCATTGTCCCGTCAGAGTCGGTACTGGTGGCGACGGCACGTGGATCGCGCCCGCAGCAGCAGGAAGAGCGTATCCCGCATGATGACCGTGAGCACGTCGAGACCTGTCCGTTTTGCAAGGGTAATGAAGGCATGACACCCCCCACCATCAGCGCGGTGCCCGACGAGGATAACTGGGAGATCAGGATTGTGCAGAACCTGTTCCCGGTGCTGGGTACCGAGAGCATGCAGAGCAATATCAGCTTTGGCCTGCAGCAGATCATGGATGGCTACGGTCATCATGAAGTCATCATTGATCACCACAAGCACGGTATTGAAGTGCACGAGATGTCCCGGGAACACCTGGTGCAGCTGTTGACGACCTACCAGACACGCATGGATGAACTGTTTGCGACCGATGATCGCATTCGCTATGTGCTGATTTTCAAGAATTTCGGTAGCGCCGCCGGTGCCAGCATCAAGCATACGCACAGCCAGATGATCGCCATGCCGATTATTCCCGAGAATGTCTATAACGAGGTGGAACACAGCCGCCGCCACTATGAAAAATTTCACCAGTGTATCTTCTGCAGCCTGATAGACGAGGCGCTGACCTTTGAGGCGACGATCTATAATCGCGAGTCCGGCGAGGTGCGCCGCAAGGTCGACGTGGGTCAGTATATTATTGACCGCGGTGAACGCTTTATTGCCATAAAGCCGTTTGCTTCACGCTACGAGTGGGAGGTGCACATCCTGCCGCTGGAACACCAGAGTAATTTTCTGCAGGCAACGGCCGAGGATATCGAGGACTTTGCCAGTGTGCTGAAGCGCACCATGCAACGTCTCGACAAGGTGCTGGGCGGGGCGCAGTACAACTACTACTTTCACTCGGTGCCGCGTTGTGAATCCTATGACAACTGTGACAGCAGCTATCACTGGCACATGGAGATCTGCCCGCGTACCACGATACCGTCCGGCTTTGAGCTGGGGTCGGGGCTGTTTGTGTCGACTATCAGTCCCGAAGATGCAGCGGCACAGCTTCGCGATGCCTTGTGATAAGTGCCGGACACGATGTTGGTCAGCAGCGGCGTGAAACCCGGACAGGATGGCTAAATGACTGACAACCAGGAAAGACTCGAACAGGTCATCGGGCGCATGCAGACCATACAGCGTGCCATCAGGGCTTCCGGCCAGCCGGCTTCCATGTTTGAATTGCAGGAATTGAAGGATCTCGGTGTCGAGTATGCGCGCCTGGTCGAGGCGCTGTCCCGTTCGGCGGATGATTCGATACAGAAACAATAACCGGCAGGAGCACAGAGTACATGCAAGAAGACCTCGGGATTTTTGTCGGCAAGGGCGCCAGGCCCGTTTACCTGTTACCACGACTGGCCAACCGGCATGGACTGATTGCGGGCGCTACCGGGACCGGCAAGACGGTCTCGCTGCAGATACTGGCAGAAGACTTTTCGCGCCGCGGTGTGCCGGTGTTCATGGCAGACGTGAAAGGCGATCTCTCCGGTATCAGCCAGCCGGGCAAGGCACATCCGAAATTGCAGGAACGCGCCGCCGAAATCGGTCTCGATGACTACACCCTTGAGGCCTTTCCGGTGGTGTTCTGGGACCTGTTTGGCAAGAAGGGACACCGCGTGCGCGCCACGGTTTCGGAGATGGGGCCCTTGCTGCTGGCACGCATGCTGGGTCTCAACGACACCCAGGAAGGCGTGCTCTATGCCACCTTCAGGATTGCCGATGACCAGGGCATGTTGCTGCTGGACCTCAAGGACCTGCGTGCGCTGCTGATGTTTGTCGGTGGGAATGCGAAGGAGTTAAGACTGGAATACGGCAATATGTCCGCTGCGTCCATTGGTGCCATACAGCGGCGCCTGCTGGTGCTGGAGCAGGAGGGGGCCAAACAGTTCATGGGTGAGCCGGCGCTGGATCTGTACGACTTCATGCGCACCGGTGCCAGTGGCTACGGTAATATCAATATCCTCGCTGCCGACAAGCTGATGCATACGCCCAAGCTGTACGCGACGTTCCTGCTGTGGCTGTTGTCGGAACTGTTTGAAGAGCTCCCCGAGGTCGGTGACCCGGACAAGCCGGAACTGGTGTTTTTCTTTGACGAGGCACACCTGCTGTTCAAGGATGCCCCCGCCGCCCTGATCGAAAAGATCGAACAGGTCGTGCGACTGATCCGCTCCAAGGGGATCGGTGTGTATTTCGTCACCCAGAATCCACTGGATATTCCCGACACCATCCTCGGGCAGCTGGGTAACCGCATACAACATGCCCTGCGTGCCTACACACCGCGCGAGCAGAAGGCCGTGCGTGCGGCTGCAACCACGTTCCGGGCCAATCCTTCATTCGACGCGGCAGAGGTCATCAAGGAGCTGGGCGTCGGTGAGGCGCTGGTGTCGACGCTGGGCGGCAAGGGCGTGCCGGGTATCGTGCAGCGCACCCTGGTCCGCCCCCCTTCATCAAGGCTGGGTCCGGCGACAGCGGCGGAGCGCAAGGCCATAATCGAGGCGAGCCGCTTCAGTGGTCGCTATGATCAGAAGGTCGATCGTCATTCCGCCTATGAAATGCTCAAGGAGCGTGCCGAGACACGCGCGGCAGAGGCACCGCCGGAAAAGAAAAAGACAACGTCGCGCAGCAGTAACCGCGAGGGCGTGATCGAGGCCATGATGAAGAGCATTGTGCGCTCGCTGGGCAGTTCTCTCGGTCGAGAGCTCTCGCGCGGTGTGCTGGGTTCGATCCTGAAGGGCTAGGCCTGCCCGCAGGTCGAAGCTTTCTGATGAACAGGCAGGTGCGATTGATGCGTAACCGGCTGCTACCGGTACTGATACTGGTCGTGCTGGCGGTCTACCAGTACTACAGCCATGACAGGCCCGCAGTCGATTACGGTGCTGCAGCAGACAGTGTGCAGGCTGCCTACGCTGCGCAGCAGTCAAACACGTGGCTGCAGACGCAGGGTCGCATCAGCCGCGTGTTGCGCGATGATAACGAGGGGTCGCGTCACCAGAAGTTCATCCTTGAACTGGATGACGGGCATACCGTTATGATTGCCCACAACATCGATCTGGCGGAACGCATCCCTGCACGTGAAAATCTGTCTGTGCGCGTGCGCGGTCGCTACGAGTGGAATGACCGCGGCGGTGTGATTCACTGGACACATCATGATCCGGACGGGCAGCTCCAGGGTGGCTGGATTGAGGTGGACGGGATTCGCTATGACTAACATCTGCACGGAAGTACTGCAGGGTCGAATTTATTCGACCATGTTGTTGGTCATTCCTGTGGCAAGCAGAGACTGGCCGAATAAATCCGGCCCTGCCGGCTGCCTCTCGCCAGCGTTGCACCAGTGAGTGAAGAGATAAACTGCAAGAGAGTTTGCGAAGGAGAAACCAGCAATGGCACACGGATCCAGCAAGGCGGTTATCACCGCACTGGTCGCGAATGCGATACTGACAGTGCTGAAATTTTTTGCTGCGATGCTGACGCATTCGGCCTCCATGATGAACGAGGCGATTCACAGCATGATGGACAGTCTCAACCAGGGATTCCTGCTGGTCGGACTGCGGGTTGCAGAGCGCCCCTCTGATACCGATTTCGCCTTTGGCCATGGCCAGAAAAAGTACCTGTGGAATCTATGGAGCGCGATCGGGCTGTTCTCCATCGGCTGTGGTCTGGGCCTGTCACATGCCTGGCACTCGCTGGCAAAGGTCGGTAGCAAGGAGCCACCCGCCAACATCGAGTGGTTCGGGCTGGATTTCGATCCGCTGTGGATAGCAGCCGTCGTGCTGTTTATCGCCCTTGTTCTCGATGGCTACTCGCTGGCCGTCGCCGTGAAGGAGTTCCTCAAACGCATGCGCGAGCAGGGGGATAGCGGTTTTCTGCGATCGCTGGTGAAATCAGAGGACCCGACCCTGGTCGCGATCGTGCTCGAGGACAGCGTTGCCACGCTGGGTGTCATGCTGGCTGCGGCCGGTATTGTGCTGACCGCCGTCACCGCCAATCCCTACTGGGACATCGGCTTCTCCATGATAATTGCCATACTGCTGGGCCTGACCGCCTTCTTTCTTGGCGCGGTGAATATGCGATATCTCGCGGATGTGCGCGACAAGGAGGCAGAGGCTGCCTTCGTTGAAATTGTCCGGCAGCATTCAGAGGTCGAGCGCTACCATGATCTGCGCTCCATCATCATCGATGACCAGCACACCGTCCTGGTGGCCGAGATTGAGTTACGCGAAGAGGCGGTTGTTGCCGGGTTGCAGGTGCGCATCAAGTCCTGTGAAGACGAGTACCTGGAGTTGCTTCCGTCCGGGCGTCGCGAGGACCGGGGCGTGCTTGACTATTGCCGTACCCGTGCAGCCGCCCAGGCGACCCTGGAGCGCGTCGAAATGATCGTCGAGGAGCTGGTGCAGGCCATCAAAATGCGCTTGCCACGCGTGCATCATGTTACCCTTGAGGTCGAGGGTATCGCGACGGCGCCTGTACCGAAACAAGGATAATAATATGGATGACAATCTAGAGAGCCTGTACCGCAGCATCATCAGCGACATTGGCGAAGACCCGACTCGGGAAGGCCTGCTGGACACGCCGGCACGGGCTGCCAAGGCGTTGCAGTATTTGACGCGCGGCTATAACCAGTCCATCGACGAGGTTGTTAACAACGCCATCTTTGAATCCGAGAATGACCAGATGATCCTGGTCAAGGATATCGAGCTGTACTCATTGTGCGAGCACCACATGCTGCCGTTCATCGGTAAAGCACATGTTGCTTATATTCCCACAGGTAAAGTGCTTGGGCTTTCTAAAATTGCGCGAATCGTTGATATGTTTGCTCGTCGCCTACAAATCCAAGAGCAGTTAACCGTGCAAGTGGCCGAAACCGTCAAGCAAGTCACTGGAGCCGAAGGTGTGGGTGTTATCATTGAAGCCAAGCACATGTGCATGATGATGCGCGGTGTAGAAAAGCAAAACTCCTCAATGAAGACATCATCAATGCTGGGATCGTTTCGCGATAACACCGCCACTAGAGCTGAGT
>CAJQNP010000144.1 GCA_905479705.1 uncultured Gammaproteobacteria bacterium | reverse complement strand
AACAAGATATCAGGAGTCAACTTTATGAAATGCTTAAAACGGGGTGTGCTGGTCCTCTTCCTACCCTTCTTCATGGTGGCCACGGCCTGTGCGGAACCCTACAAGGAGGGCGAGCAATACAAGGCGCTGGCCCAGCCGCAGGCAACCGCCAGTGCAGACAAAATCGAGGTGGTAGAACTGTTCTGGTATGGTTGCCCGCACTGCTATCGCCTCGAGCCGGTCATCGGCAACTGGCTGAAAAACAAGCCGGATGATGTCGAGTTCGTGCGCATGCCCGCCATCGTTGGCCCGCCCTGGGAGCTGCTGGCAAAGGCCTACTACACGGCCGAGTTTCTGGACGTCATGGACACGGTGCACTACGCCCTGTTTGACGCCATACACAAGGACAAGAAGAAGGTCGTTGATGAAGCCGCGGTGCAGGCGATCTTCGAGGCGCAGGGTGTCTCGGCCGAGGACTTCAAGAACACCTTCAATTCCTTCGCCGTGGCCGTCAAGGTGAACAATGCCAAGATGATGACCAAGCGCTACGCCATCAGCGGTGTGCCGACGATCATCATTAATGGCAAGTACAACACCAGCGGTAGCCTGGCCGGCAGTAACGAGAATATCCTCAAGGTCGTTGATTACCTGGTTGAGCAGGAACGCCAGGCCGCGACTGCTGCCAGCGCCCGCTAAGCCAGTCACTTGTTCCCCGTCAGCAAACACGGCCGCTTTCAATGAAGGCGGCCGAACTGTTTATTCGCTGTCTCGAAAACGAGGGCGTCGAGTATGTGTTCGGCATACCCGGCGAGGAAAACCTCGACGTCATGGATGCCCTGCTGGACTCGTCGATCCGTTTCATCACCGTGCGCCACGAGCAGGGTGCGGCCTTCATGGCCGATGTCTACGGGCGCCTCACCAAGCGCGCCGGGGTCTGCCTGGCAACCCTCGGGCCCGGTGCGACCAACCTGATTACCGGTGTCGCCGATGCCAACATGGACCATGCCCCGCTGGTGGCCATCGCGGGGCAGGCCGGCACCAACCGCCTGCACAAGGAGTCGCACCAGGTACTCGACCTGACCAACCTGTTCGAGCCGGTAACCAAGTACTCGGCCAGCCTGCTGGACCCGGACATCATCCCCGAGGTGGTCCGCAAGGCCTTCAAGCTGGCGCAGAGCGAGAAGACCGGTGCCGCGTTTATCGAGTTTCCGGAGAACATTGCGGAGATGCCTGTTGATCTCGACCTGTTACCGGTGTCGCAAGCACAGGACCCGGAACCCCCCGCCGCACAGGTGGCAGAGGCCGCTGAACTGATCAGCGCCGCGCGCCACCCGATGATCCTGGCCGGCAACGGCGTGGTGCGCTCCGCTGCCTCGACCCAGCTTGCCGAGTTTGCCGAGAAGCTCAACATACCGGTGGCCAACACCTTCATGGCAAAGGGTGTCATTCCCTTCAAGCATCGTTGTGCACTGGGCAGTGCCGGCCTGCAGGCGAACGACTATGTCAGCTGCGGCTTCGACAAGGCCGACGTGATCATCTGCGTCGGTTATGACCTGGTCGAGTATCACCCCTACCTGTGGCACCCGGACCGTGATCGCACCATCATCCACATCGACTATTCACCGGCCGAGACCGACGCACACTACCCGGTCGCGGTCGGCGTGATCGGCGACATCAAGCACAGCCTTGACCGCATCGCGCAGCTGACCACGCCGCACCAGGGTGCGCACGTGCGGCCCATGCGCGAGCGGCTGGTACGGGAGATGGACCAGCATCGCGAAGACCTGGAATACCCCGTCAAGCCGCAGAAGATCATCTGGGACCTGCGCACCGCGCTGAACCTGGAAGACATCGTCGTGTGCGACGTCGGTGCGCACAAGATGTGGATGGCACGCATGTTTCGCTGTGAATACCCGAATACCTGCATCATCTCCAATGGCTTCGCCAGCATGGGCATTGCCGTGCCGGGTGCGATTGCCGCCAAACTGGTGTATCCGCAGCGCCGCGTGGTGGCGGTCACCGGTGACGCCGGCTTCATGATGAATTCACAGGAAATAGAGACGGCGATGCGTTGTAAACTGCCGATCGTGATCCTCATCTGGAACGACAGCAGTTACGGGCTGATTGAATGGAAACAGATGAACCAGTTCCAGCGCAGCTCCAATGTACATTTCACCAACCCCGACTTTGTCGCCTACGCGAAGTCGTTTGGCGCAAAGGGCTACCGGATCGAGAGAACCGCGGACTTGCCGACTATACTTGAAGAGGCGCTGGCCAATGACACGGTGAGCATCATCGACTGTCCGGTGGATTACAGGGAAAATATCAAATTGACGGATCAACTGGGAACGCTGGTATGTCCGACCTAGCCGCAGCGCCGTTCAAGAAGTCTGAGCGCAGTTCACCTGATGGCGTGGAGCGCAATACCGGTCAACGCATTCGTCTGCTCAGTTATAACGTGCAGGCCGGTATCAGCACCGGCCGCTACCGGCATTACGTCACGCGCAGCTGGAAACACGTGCTGCCGCACGCGCAGCGCTTCAGTAATCTTGATCGAATTGCTCGGCTGGTGAAAGACTATGACATTATCGGTTTGCAGGAACTCGATGCCGGCAGTCTGCGCAGTGGCTA
>CAJQNP010000143.1 GCA_905479705.1 uncultured Gammaproteobacteria bacterium | reverse complement strand
TCCCCCTGTGATAAATCAACCTGTAGGAGCGGCTTGTAGCCGCGAATGGCGCCTGCGCCGAACCGGGCCACGGGATCGTCGGTGTGTCTTTGATGTCAGTCGTGAATTCGCGCCTGCAAGGCGCTCCTACCCAATCAGAAGCCTTGGTGTGCAGTCGCGCCTGCGATGCGCTCCTGTGGTTCGATCAAGGCGCCGTGGGTGGAATAGTATCGGTAGGAGCGGATCGCAATCCGCGACGATTTCCCCCTGTGATGAATCAACCTGGCGGATCGTAATCCGCGACTGCTGCACTCACGTCTTCTGCGCCTTCTTCCGCGGTGTTTTCTTCGTCTCCAGTGTGAACCAGTCATCCCGGGTGATCCCGTGGAAGTAATCCGCCTCATCAATCAGGAGGCGCGAGGTGGTTGCCGGGACGGCGGCTATCTCGACGCGCACGCCTTCTGCCTTGAGGTGGCGCACCAGTTCCACGAAGTCTGAATCACCCGACATGATAATGATGGTGTCCACCTTGTTGGCGAGCTGCGTCGCCTTGATCGACAGGGGGATGTCCGCACTCTTGTGACAGGGACGCACGGACCCGTGGTAGTTGCTGTGCAGGCGTTCCTTCAGTTTCGAAGAGATCTGTTTGCCCTCGCGGAAATACACCAGTCGATTGAGGCCGCGGTTACCCAGCAGGCGTGGCACCAGCGTGTCGAAGTTCAGCATGGTGCTCGGCGTGCTGGTTTCGGCATGGATACTGCGCTCGATGTTGTTGCCGTCTACCAGGATAGCGACATTCTGGCTGATCAATACCTGGTCGTTTTCTGTCTGGGTCATCTGCAGGGTCCTTGAAAGGGTGAGGCGGGCGCCGTGGCGGCATTGTACAATGCGCCTTTGTGATTAGATATCAATCAGTCTACGGGGAGAGTGTTATGGGTGTTGCATTGTTATTACACGTGCTGGCGGCAGTGATCTGGGTCGGCGGTATGTTCTTTGCGTACGTGGTGCTGCGTCCGGTTGCAGCCGAACGGCTTGAGCCGCCGCAACGCCTGGCCCTGTGGGCCGGGGTGTTCAGCAAGTTTTTTCCCTGGGTGTTCGTCGCCATTGCAACCTTGCTGCTGACGGGCTTCTGGATGGTGCTGGGTGTGCTTGGCGGATTCGGGGCGGTTGGGCTCTATGTACATGCCATGCTGTGGGCCGGTATCGTCATGATGCTGATCTTTTTCCATGTGTTTTTTGCCCCCTTCAAACGTCTGAAACTCGCCGTGGCGGCAGAAGACTGGTCGGCAGGGGCGAGCAAACTGGCGCAGATTCGTGTGCTGATCGGCATCAACCTGTTGATCGGGCTGGCCGTCATCGCGATAGCCTCCGGCGGGCGCTTCATGCTTGCATCATGACAGTCGTTCGTCTGCGCGGAACTTGCTAGAAACGAATCTGCCTACTACGCTCATTACAAGGTCAGGGGCAACCCTGAATACAACAGATATGGAGGGGCAGTATCGTGACACATGCAAATAATGGCGGTGAATTTCCGTTTGCGCCGGATAGCTGGTCGACCGGTGCAGCGTCGAACATGGCGGCCGCAGAGGGTCTGGCGGTGTCTCCTGATCACTGGGAGGCAATGCGCGCCCTGCAGGAATATTATTCGCGCCACGATTCCTTCAGGGTTAATTCGCGTGAACTGCACGATGCACTGGATGAACGCTTTCATGAGCGCGGCGGCATGAAGTATCTCTATGACCTGTTTCCCGGCGGGCCCGTTTCACAGGGCTGCCGGCTGGCTGGGCTGGAGCCGCCTGCCGGCAGTCAGGACCCGGGCTTTGGCAGTGTAATGTAGTCCCGGTTCACAGCAACCATTCGAGTATTCCGCGGTCAAACACGCCGACATCACTGCCAAAGGGACGGCTTTGTATGGACCAGATCATTACGCGGCAGCGTAAGCCGCTGCAGTTGCGTGTTAGCAAATCGGCACAGGCAGCACTGGATCGGCGGCAGTCTCCCTTGCTGCTCGAACTCGAGCTGTATTTCAGTTGTCTGGTTCGCAAGCGTGTCCATGTGCGCGATCACCTTGATGGCGATGCGGTCGACCTGAACGACAAGTTGAGTGTGCGTTTCCGCCCTGTCGTGACGCAGCAATGCGCGATGCGTGACGTGGAACGCGATAACCCCCCGGTCATGGATATGCCGGCAGTCAACCCGGAGCGCTATTTCCCCCACTGGCTCACCCTGGATTTTCGTCGCGGTGAATGGATAGCCGAGTTCGGCTATGCAGCGCTTGCATGACGCACCCGGCAGAGTCTGACGGGCTGCTGGACTTCTGGTTCTCGAAGGCGGCGCGTGACCGCTGGTTTAACTCCACGGCTGAGTTTGATGCAGCGCTGCGTCAGCGCTACATGGATACCTGGCGGCAGGGGCGTGACGGTCGATTGCAGGACTGGGAACAGGGCCCGGGGGGTGCACTGGCACTGGTGATCCTGCTGGACCAGTTTCCACTGAACATGTTTCGTGACCAGCCGGAGAGTTTCAGCACCGAGGCGCAATCCCGGGCGGTAGCCAGCCGCGCTATCGAGAGCGGCTTCGACGCTGCATTACCCGATGACCGCAAGGCATTCCTGTACCTGCCGTTCATGCACAGCGAGACGCTGGCCGACCAGGACCGCTCCGTGGAACTGTTCGCGGCGGCCGGCCTGGATTTCAACCTCAAGTGGGCGAGGGGGCACCGCGAGATCGTGCGGCGCTTTGGCCGGTTTCCACACCGTAACGCCATTCTCGGGCGGACCAGCAGCGAGGAGGAACTGGCCTGGCTGGCCTCGCCCGAAGGATTTAACCCATAAATACAATCAGCACGTTAGAAATTAAATATTAGAAGTCAGGTTATATGGCTCCAGCCGGCATCGACCGAGGAGTTCGTTAGCCGTCGCTTCATTCCCGCACGATTCGCGCCTGCAAGGCGCTCCTACCCACTCGTCAACACCTGTAGGAGCGCATTGCATGCGCGACTTGTTTTATCTTTTTGTCGCGGACGCGATCCGCTCCTACATGGGATAAGCCGGGACATTCACTCAACGGGTTGGAGCGCCTTGCAGGCGCGAATGCCCTCTGCAAGAAACCCGGACCATGGGCTTTATCCGGAAGCTCTACAAGATTACCTGCAGCGACTACCCGCGCTCCGCACTCAACTTCTTCAGCATATGTGCCGCTCCTGTCAGGGTCAATGGTTTCCCACGTTGCCAGCTACTGGCGTAGGAGCGCCTTGCAGGCGCGAATGCCCTCTGCAAAAACCCGGACCATGGGCTTTATCCGGAAGCTCTACAAGATTACCAGCAACGACTACTCACTCTTCACACTCAACTTCTTCAGCACATGTGCCGCAGCCACCATGCCGAAGGTCGAGGTGACCGTTACCGATGATCCCAGTCCGCCGCCGCAGGTGAGGCCGCCGACACTGCCAGCGGCCGGTTTTTGCGGACTGATGGAACCGTTCCCGGCGGGGAACATGGGTTGTTCCAGCGAATACACGCAGGGAATATCAAAGCGGCGTTTCAGGTTTTCCGGAAAACCGTAGTTCTGTCGCAGTAGCTTGCGTGTCTTGGAGAACAGCGCATCGTGTTCCGTGCGACTCAGGTCGGCAACGCGAATCCTGGTCGGGTCTGTTTGCCCGCCGGCACCGCCAACGGTGATCACGCGACGCTTGTTGCTCCTGCACCAGGCGATCAGCCGTGCCTTGGTGCGAAAGCCGTCAATGCAGTCGATGATGTAGTCAAACGGTCTGGCCAGCAGGGTCTCGAGATTCTCGACGGTCAGGAACTCCTCGACTTCAGTGACCGTGCACTGCGGGTTGATGTCCCTGATGCGCCCAGCCATGACGCTAACCTTGGCCTTGCCCAGCGTGCTGTCCAGTGCATGACCCTGGCGGTTGATGTTGGATTCGGCCACGTGATCCAGGTCGACCAGCGTAATCTGGCCAATACCCGAGCGTGCCAGCGCCTCGGCTGCCCATGAGCCAACGCCGCCAATCCCCAGTACACACACGTGTGCTTCAGCAAAGCGCTCGAGCGCCTGTTGCCCATAGAGCCGCGCAATGCCGCCAAAGCGACGCTCGCTATTGACCGGGTCGTCCTCGATGTCCTCACGCGATTGCATGGATGAAACATACCAGAACTGGAGGGAAATAACGGCTGTGTTTGACCTTGCCATGCGCATACAATCCAATCCATGGAACTGATTGATAGCCATTGCCACATCGATGTCGCGGACTTTGACGGGGACCGGGAGGCGGTGCTGCAGCGTGCGCACCAGCTGGGGGTGAGCGCTATCGTCGTACCCGGCATTTGCGCGGCTGACTGGGGCACGCTGCTGGCGCTGTGCAGCCGTCACCCGGGACTGTATCCGGCGCTCGGCCTGCATCCCGTCTTCATGCAGCAACACGCGGCCGGCGATATTGGTGTGCTGCAAGGTCTGCTTGCGGAGCACAGGGTCGTTGCCATCGGCGAGATTGGCCTGGATTTTTATGTGGAAGGGCTGGACCGGGCGGTGCAGCAATCCCTGTTCGAGGCACAGCTTGAGGTGGCGCGCGACGCCAGGCTGCCGGTCATCCTGCATGTACGCAAGTCACATGACGCCGTGCTGGCAACGCTGCGGCGTATACCGGTGCGCGGCGGTATCTGCCATGCCTTTAACGGCAGCCTGCAACAGGCCGCACGCTACATCGAGATGGGATTCAGGCTGGGCTTTGGTGGCATGCTGACCTTTGAGCGCTCCGTGAAACTGCGTGCGCTTGCCAGGGAGCTTCCTGTGGAGGCGCTCGTGCTGGAAACGGATGCGCCGGACATGACCGTGGCGCAGCACCGCGGTGAACGTAACAGCCCGGAATACCTGCCATACTGTCTGGCAGCACTTGCCAGGGCGCGGGATGCCGACGCCGAAGCGCTTGCACGGATTACCACGGCGAATACCCGCGAGGTGTTGAACCTGGATGCGAGTCACGGGGTCTGAAGGTCGTCCTTGCCGGTTTGTTTATATAAAATTCACTCACGTCGAAATTTCAGTGGCTATCGGGAAAAGCGTAATCGAGATATGAATAGTCTTTCGGTAACAGCCGGCAAGACCGTCGGTGTTGGTATGCTGCGCAGTGTCCTGGCACTGTCGTTACTGTTTTTTTCGGCCGCAACGTATCCTGAAAAACAGGATGCCGATAGACCCGGCGGCTGGCGTCTCGCAACAGAGTCGAGTCCCTATCTACAACTGCATGCCGACAATCCGGTGACGTGGTACCCGTGGGGTGAGGCGGCCTTTGAGCGGGCGCGCCGCGAGAACAAGCCGCTGTTCATATCCATTGGTTACTTCACCTGTCACTGGTGTCATGTCATGGCCCGGGAGTCCTTCAGCAATCCGGAGATTGCCAGGCTCCTGAATGATAATTTCATCTCGATCAAGATCGATCGAGAACAACGCCCTGACCTGGATGCTGCCTACATGCGTTACGTAACCCTGACGCGTGGTAACGGCGGCTGGCCGATGTCCGTGTGGGCCCTGCCCAACGGCGACCCGTTTGTCGGTGGAACCTATCTGCCGCCGGATGAGGTGCGCGGGCGAGTGGGGATGAAGCAGTTGTTACCGCGGCTGGTGACCCTGTGGAAAGAGGAAGAAGACAAGGTGCGCGAGACCGCAGCCAGGGCCGTTTCGATGATGCAGAAGCTGGGTGCATCCGCTGCACCGCTGCAAAAGATCTCCAGTGCAGCGGTTGTCGAGGCACGCCGGCAATACGCGGAAGATTATGACGATATGCAGGGCGGTTTCGGGCCGGCACCCAAGTTTCCCCATCCGGCACGTCTCATGTTCCTGTTGCAGGATGACGAACAGGCAAGCCTCGACATGGCACTGTTTTCACTGGAGCGGATGGCGGCCGGCGGTATCAATGACCAGCTGGCGGGCGGTTTTCACCGCTATTCCACCGACTTTGACTGGCGCATACCGCATTTCGAGAAGATGCTCTATGACCAGGCGCTGATTGCACGCGCCTACCTGTTTGCCTACCGGCGTACCGGCAGCGATCAGTATGCGGATACTGCCCGCGCCATCCTCGATTTCACCCTGGCCGGCATGCGCAGCCCCCGGGGCGGGTTTTACGCCGCGCTGAGTGCAGACAGCGCGGTCCCGGGTGATGCGGGATCACACATGGAGGAGGGTGCGTATTACACCTGGAGCTGGCGACAGCTGGACGCGGCGCTGCCCGACGCGGGCCTGCGTGACTGGGCCAGGGCGCGCTACGGTCTCAGTGAACGCGGCAATGCCATCAATGACCTGCACAACGAAATGGGTGGCAGGAATGTTTTATACCGCGCGCAGAGTACACGCGAGCTGGCAAAAGAGTTTGACGTAGACCTGGTAACCGCGAACCGACGCAGTGCCGAGGTTGACCGCCTGCTGCTGCAGGCGCGTGCCCGCCGACCGGCGGTCCCCGTGGATGACAAGGTGATTGCGGTATGGAATGGCTACATGATCACAACACTGGCAATGGCCGGTCAGCTGCTGGATGAGCCGCGCTATATCGATGCCGCGAAAGCGACGGCGAAATTTCTCATGCAGGCGCTCTATGATGAAAACAGCAGGGTGTTGTACCGTGACTGGCGTGACGGTGAGCGCGGTGTGCCCGGCTTCAGCGAGGACTATGCCGCCGTTGCGGAAGGATTGCTGGCGCTCTACAGGGTGACCGGGCAGAAACACTGGCTGTCGCGTGCCAGGACGCTGGTGGACAGGCAACTGGCGCTGTTTTATGACGCTGTAGGGGGTGGCTTCTTCAGTACGCCGGAGGACACGGAATTATGGGTTCGCGCCAAGCAGGCCAGTGACGGTGCGGTCCTGTCTGTCAACGGTGTGTCCTTGCACGTGTTGTTACGGCTGGGTGAGCTGACCGGTCGGCAGCGCTACTCGGAGTATGCCTGGGAAACCGCTGCCTGGGCCGGGGCGCAACTGGTCAATGTGGCATCGGTCATGCCGTATAGCCTGATGGTCTGGGACGAACTGGTTGCCTTGAATGCCGGGCGTGCCGGGCTGTCTGGTCAGCCGTAACCCGGGCGGGTAGACTCTGCGCGCCTGTTCGATCTGCACGCCACGATGAGCCTGGGCGGTATATACCTGGTTTCGCTGGCGATACTGGTGTTTCTCCACCCGCTATGCCTGTGGTATCGACAGTACAAATCGGCACACCGGGACAGCTGGGTACGCCTTATCTAGCGCCTGCCAACAAGAAAAAATACTATGCTGCTTGTCATTTCGGCCTTGCTGCCGGTGTTTATGGTTATCGTGCTCGGCTACCTGCTGCGCAGCCGCGGCGTGCTGGATGCGCCGGCCTGGCACGGGCTGGAAG